>CAJCCR010000249.1 GCA_903960945.1 uncultured Planctomycetaceae bacterium | reverse complement strand
CACTAATCTTAACACTCTTTCCCTACACGACGCTCTTCCCCGATCTTTAAAACCATTTGTTATTGCGAAATGGGCTATGAGTCTGGATGGTAAGATTGCGACAAAATCTGGTGAATCAAAATGGATTAGCAATGAAAAATGCAGAGAAAAAGTTCATCAATTACGGGGTTCGGTGGATGCAATTTTAGTTGGTGTTAGAACAGTCGATCTTGATGACCCCATGTTAAATGCAAGGCCAGAGGGGCCAAGAAAACAAATACGAGTTATTATCGATCCCAAGGCCAGAATAAGCCTTTCTTCACGAATCGTTCAATCTGCTAAGGAATTTCCAACGATAATTGCTGTGCGTGAAAATGTTTCGCAAGAATTAAAAGTAAGATTGCAAGATTCGGGATGTGAATTGCTTGAACTTACTTCGAATAATTCCGCTGAAATTGTAAATGAACTATTAATGCTATTGGGGAAAAAAGGGATTCAAAACCTATTGGTGGAAGGAGGCGGAAAAACGCTCGGGAGTTTTTTTGACGCATCTCAGGTTGATGAAATACAGGTTTATATTGCCCCATTTATCATTGGTGGTACAGATTCTATCACGCCTGTAGGCGGGGTTGGGATTCTTGAAATGGCCCAGAGGCAAAAAATAGCTTCTTTTGCCCACGAAATGATTGATGATAATATTCTGTTATCGGGTAGACTTAAACATTATGAATCAAAATAAAGTTTTTGGATGATTATGAAAACTACTACTTGGCCAAAACAGTTTTGGATAAAATATTCGCCAAATTATGAGTCATTTACCTCGTTGTTTGTATCGTTTATCGTGCACATTGCATTGGTTACGTTAATTATGATGCTGGGTTGGGAAGGGCTAAAAAAAGCAATAATCGGAGATGTCAACCGGAGGCTTGGGGTTTCATCAGTAAAGGTTGGGGGTGGCACTTCGTCTGTTTCTCCTGATGCAAAAGAAAATGACGATACGATCAAAACCCCTCCTAAATTGAATCTTCCCGATAAAGAAAGCATGCCCGAAATACCATTAAAGCTGGATCCCTCCCCGACAGAAAAAATTCAAGTTGATAAAACGGGCGGAAAATCCTTGGTGGAGGATGCCAACGCTAAAGCCCAAGAGTTATCTCGACTAGGGCAAAATTTAAAAAGCAAAATGATTGATGGTTTGAAGGGGGTTGGAAATACAAAAGGAGACGGGGTTGGCGATGGTCGGGGTGAACGAATGTTGCGGTGGATAATGGTTTTTAACACTACAAACGGTTCGGATTATCTTTCACAATTAATGGATTTGAATGCTCGGCTTGCTTTCCCGGATCCAAATAAGCCGGGTAAATTCTTAGTTATTTCAAACCTAGGTGTCAAACCGATAACGACTATGGAATTGGATTTGTCTTCAGTTAGTGATATTTTTTGGGTGGATGATAAGGCACAATCAGTTACAAATTTATCTCGTGCTATGGGTCTGCAAATCAAAACAGAGGCATTTGTGGTGCTAATGCCTATTTCCGTTGAAGAAAAATTGCAGAAGCTCGAAAAAGCTTCGCTTCAAGGTGCTAAAGAGGATGATATTCAAGAGACTCGGTTTACAATCAGTAAAACCGCAGGTAAATACGAACCTGCAAAGGCAGATATTACCTTCAAGAAAAAGTAGGGTTATTTTTCTAGTGCTTGGAGTATTTGTTGAAAATCAGCAGCCCTTGCTGCATCTTGAATAGATATCACCGCTTGGTAGGGGACATCATCGCTGTAGTATAAAATCAAATCTTTGCTTCTTAATTTTCGCGCAGATGCTTTTAAGGCAGAAGCGAGATTTTCATTTTCAACTGGCTGTTCATTGATATAGAAAATAGCTTTTTCACCTTCTTTTTTTATCACAACTTTCGTTTTTTGATCAGCTTGGGAAGTGCTAATTGCTGGTATTTTTGAATCTGGATTGGTTTTAGCTGCTTCAAGATGCTGAACTAATTTTGCATAGCTAGTTAAGAGGATGAAAAAGACCAAAAGAACCAAGCAAACATCAATTAAAGCATTCATATCGATGTTGTCATCGTCTTCGTGCTTGATTGTTGATTTAGATGCAAAAGTTTCATCGAATTCTGGATAATCCTGTAGAGTTTTCCATACGTTTTCACCTTCTTTTCGGATTTCATCATGGATAGAAATAAACCCAGATACAATAAGATCTTGTATTTCGGTGGACTCAAGTAGAATTGATTTTGAGTCGGTACCATAGTTTTTCAAATCCCAAAGGCTCATTTTTTTCCGGTGACTCCCAGATGAATTTTAGAAATATCATCTTTGCCAAATGATTTTTCAATTGAAGTTACCAAGGTGCGAATGGTTCCAGCAGATATATCTCCCGGAGCATACACAGTTACTTCTTTAAACCCCTGCCCTTTTTTAATTTCATCTTGAAGATAAGCAATCAATTTTTCTTGGGATTCAAATTTGGTTGTTTGGTCTTTTTTTCTTTCTGCAAAACCGACTGTGTAAGCTTTATTGTTCTCTACTTCAATCCAAGCTTGGTCTTTTATGCCCTGCACGCTTGCATATTCTGCAATCGGAAGTTTTGTGGATGTTCCTGAACCTAGAGAAGATGTACTCATTAAAAAATAAACCAACAACACTAAGCTTACATCTATTAATGGAATCATATCGATATCATCATCGACGCCTTGATGTTTTTGAAAAGAATGAGTTGGGGATTCCAAGATTTCCGGTTCAGGATTTTCTTTTTGTGGCAAGATGTTTACAAAAGAGGGGTGTTGGCCAACTTCGAACCAATCTGCGGTGCCAGCAGGCCGTATTTTGTCACGAACCACTAATCGCCTTTCCCCAATCCATTGAATAATAGTAGCCGCAGGGATCTCTCTGATCACCTGATTAGCTTTAATAATCCACACATCATAATATTTGGCATCTGGCAGCATAATTGTTTCAAGGTTTAAGAGGTGTTTTTAAAGTGATTGCCATTTCAATAAATTTTTGAACAGTTTTTTTTATTTGAAGTTCAAAATCATTGATTTGAGCTTTAAACATTACATGTGAAAATACAAGGGGTATTGCAGTAACCAATCCAAGAGCCGTAGCAAAAAGGGCTAAACCAATTGAGCCAGCTTGTTCTGAAACTCCCCCTTGGGCTTCTTGTATTTTTGTGAAAGTTCCAATCATGCTGATAACTGTTCCAAGTAAGCCAACCATGGTTGCGATTTTTGCAATTGCTAGCATTGTTGGTAGCAGAAAGTTAAGTCTTGGAATTATTTCAAATTCAACGGCGTTGTTTATTTCTTTTCTGGAAGCGGGTATTCCATTTCCCAGACCTTTAATACCAGCGGAAAACAATAATACGCCCAGCCAGTCTTTTTGATCGTTGTTTAATGTTATTGCTGCTTTTATGCCATCCTTTAGTAGTGTGGCTTTTAGTGTTTCCAAATGTGCTTCAGTATTTTGCAGAAGCCCTCGATTAAGAAGAATTCGCCAAGTTATTAATGCAATTCCACAAACCGACATGGCTAGCATGGGGATTGCGAATATCCAGTCATTTATTACAAACATCCAAAATGATGACATTGTGATTCCTTTTAAAAGTTTACTACTTTAATTATTTTATTAAGTCCGTCTGGGCAACGATAGGAATAATTAATTTCTTTCTCACACCATTTTCCCAATTGAAATAATTTGGGTTCGGAATTTGATTGGGCAACAAGTTGGATCGCAAGAGGTAATCCAGATTGAGAAAGTTGGCATGGCATAGACAAAGCAGGCAGCCCAGTGAAACTCCATGGGGAATTAAAAGCTGGATCGCCTGTTGTTTCGTTGCTTGGGGCCTCCGTGGTTGTTGCAGGCACCATATAGCAATCGTGTTGCTTTAAGTTTGTTTCGAAATAATCCTTCCAGTATTTTTGCTGGTTTTTGCAGGAAATATAGTATTCGGGTTTGACCTGAGATCCTTCTTTAATCAAGGATGTGATCCTAGGCGGATAATCTTCAGGCCTTCTTGAAATCCAGTACTCATGAATTTTAAATGCTTCATAAGACATGATAGCGCGATGTTCTGCGATTGATTTTGCAAATGTTTCAGGCAGTTCGATTAAAGTTATTTGGGCCCCTGCTCTTTGAAGTTTTTTAATTGTTTCATCTAGCATTTGACGGACTTCTTCAGATGCATTATCCCAGAAAAAAGATTTTAAAACAGCAATGCGGGGAGGTTTCGACGTATCGGGTTTTATACTTCTAGGTTGTGTTACCTCTTCCCAAATGATTTCTAAATCTTTAATTGTGGGCGCCAACATTCCCATATGATCCATGGATTGAGCCAGTGGAAGCACGCCATCAAGGGGCATCCAGCCAAATGTTGGTTTTATTGCAGCAACACCACAATAACTTGCTGGTCTTGTAATTGATCCCCCTGTTTGAGTGCCTAAAGTTGCGGGTATCATTCCAGAAGCTACTGCAGCGGCAGAACCACTGCTTGATCCACCAGGCGTTTTTTGTAAGTTCCATGGGTTCCGAGTGGGGGGTGGATCAAAGCTGGCATACGCTGTTGTTACAGTTTTGCCCACTAAAATCGCGCCAGCTTTTCGTAGCCTAGTGATAATTGTTGCATCTTGTCGGGCAAATGAACGAGCCCAAGACATGCATCCCGCACGCGTTGGCCAATCGTTAACATCAATAATATCTTTAACTCCGAACGGGATGCCATGCAGTTTTCCACGATTTAATCCTGACGCAATTTCTTTCGTGGCATTTATGGCATCAGCCTTTGCCTGTTGTGGGTCCAAAAATTCCCATGCATTGATGATAGGGTCGATTAGTTTGATTCTTTCTAGATATTTATCTAAAAGGGAGATCGGTGTAGTTGAACCTTCTCTGATAGACTGGTATAAGCTTTGGATGGAATCCATTTGGGTACCTGCGAATTTCTTGGATGACGAAAAGGTAAGCATAACATGATAAATGTTGCGGTTCTAGGGGCCTCTGGGTATACAGCGCTCGAAGTTATTAAAATTTTACTGCGCCATCCGCACGCAAAAATCGTTGCATGCATTTCTAGGCAAGAAGGGACCCCTTTAGTTTCAAGTATTCACCCTTCCCTTGCAAAAAGAATTGATTTGCGCTGCGAGGAGCTTGATCTAGTTTCATTAAAAGAAAAAAGTGTGCAATGCGTTTTCAGTTGCCTGCCTCATGGGGCAAGTATGGAGGTGATTCCAAAACTGATAAACGCTGGCATCCGTGTGATTGATCTGTCTGCGGATTATCGATTAAAAGATCCTGTGATATATAAAAAATGGTACGGTGAAGAACACCTCGATCTTTCAGGTTTGGCCAGTGCTGTTTACGGTCTTCCAGAATTTAATTCGTTGGATATTAAAACTTGTAATCTTTTGGCGAATCCTGGTTGTTATCCGCAAACAGCTATACTTGGGTTGGCCCCTTTGTTGATTGAAAAGTTGATTCATCCGGAACAAATAATCGTTGATAGTAAAAGTGGGGTTTCCGGAGCGGGGAGAAACCCGAAGCAAGCTACGCATTTTCCTGAATGCAATGAAAGTGTAAGCGCCTACCAAGTTGGCAAGCATCGGCATACTCCAGAAATGGAACAGGCTCTCGAAAAAGTTTCTGGGGAAAAAGTTAAAATTATGTTTACCCCTCATCTTATCCCTATGGATCGGGGGATATTTTCGACCATCTACGCCAAGCCTAAAAAAGAAATTTCTGAACAGGCGATTAATGATTTAGTTGGCAAATTTTATAAAGATAAACCGTTTATAAGGCTAGTTGATCATCTGCCGGCTACTAAAGATTCGGTTGGGACAAATTATGTCGACTTACATTACAAAGTTGCTGGTGAATATATCGTGGTGCTTGCAGCGGAAGATAACCTTATTCGGGGGGCGAGCGGGGTTGCAGTGCAAAATTTTAATCTGATGTTTGGGCTACCCGAAGTTACCGCCCTTCTTCCTTGATTTTTTGTTAAATCACTATTGACAAGATTCTTCCTTAGGCTATTTCGAGTCACATGTTGGGTTGTTTATTCATAGGGGGATTTTGTTATGAAAAGAAATTTAATGATCTTGGGGGCTTTGATTATCTTCAGTTCCACATCATTTGGCCAATCTCAAAGTAATCCGAATGGAACTATCACACAAAATAGTAATAGTTGGAACCCTTTCGCGTTTTTGTTGCCCAATCCGCAAGATGCTGCAGCAATGCAAAGAGCCCAGCTTGATAACGCACGCTTAGCACAACCACAGAACATCTATAAACGAGATCAAAGCTTAATGGATTTCTTTAGCCCGTTGCCAAAATTGAGCAATTCAACGCCAACAGGTTATTCCATTTTTCCCAAAAGAAGCCAACTGCCTGGTAAAGATTATTTAAGGGGTTTTGGTTTTAGGAGTGGCGGTCAGTAAAATTCGACTTTTACAAATCTTTTCTTTCATAAATCCTTGCGGTTTGGTATAAACATATATCAAACTTGGAGGATTTATGGGTATTTTACGTTTTAGTTTTGCGGTTCTGTTGTTGATGTGCCTGACCTTTAGCTCTTCATTTGGTCAAGACAAAGATAAAAAAGCAGAAGATAAAAATGCTAAATCTGATCCTAAAGAAAAGTGGATCCCAGCTGGGCAGGTTGTTGCAGTACTAAAAGAAGTGCGCGAAAGTGATAAATCCGTAGTTCTTTCAATACAAACCCAAAATAGCTATTACAGTCCGCAAGCTAAAAGAGTAGTTCCTGCAAAGATGGAAGATATTGAACTGTTGCTTAAGGATGATGTTAAAATCCGTCAGTTTAACCCACCTGAAGCCTTTGATGACAAGGGCAGACCGAAAAAATATACACCTAAGGAGTTAAAGGAACTTAAGGGTGATGATCTAAAGACACCAGGTTATCCAGCGGATTTTTCCGACTTAACCAATCAAACTATTGTGAATGTAACTTTGATGCAAAAACCACAAAAACCGGTTCGTGGTGGAAATTCCGGTTTGGTTGGAGTTGCTGGGAAAAAAGAGGACCCAGAGTTAGCAAGAGAAATGCGACCCAAAATCGCATCGATAGTGATTATGGGTCGTATGCCGGAAAATAATAAACGTTAGCAGGCTAGTACTTAGCTGCACCCGCATCAGATTTAAGCCCAACTTTTGCAAGTGTTGAAGCAACACCATCCATCATCATTTTTAATTCGCTGTTGATTGCGATAAATTGCCAGCCTTGTTCTATTCGAAGTTGAGCCTCTTCGGGGCTCATACAATGAATCCCAGGCGCAACCTTGTTTCGTTTGCATGCTTCTAAAATGGTGTTTAATGCTGCGTTAAATGCATCCGCAGATGGTCCCTTGCCATCTGCAGTTCGCATACTTGCCGCAAGATCATTGGGGCCTACAAATATGGCATCAATACCAGGTACTGAAAAAATACTATCCGCATTATTTACTGCATCAATATGCTCACATTGCAAAATCACCAATAATTCATCATTTGCCTTGTTGAAATAGTCTGGTGCGGTTGCTCCAAAGTTTAAGGCGTGAACATTCCCACCTACACTTCGAGTGCCTAAAGGTGGGTAAAACATTGCGGAAACTGCATCCAAAGCTTCTTGCCTTGAATTAACCATGGGTACTACCACACCAAACGCACCATTATCCAATGCTCTTTTAATATGATCATGGCGGTTGGAAGGAACCCTAGCTAGTGGAACGCCATTAGCGTCTGCAATTGATGCAAACATGTGGGTAGCCGTTTCCCAGCCTACCAAGGTGTGTTCGATATCTACAGTTAGCCAAGAAAATCCAGTCCGAGCCATGAAACGTGTTGCAATTATGCTGCCAAGGGAAAGCCAAGTTCCAAGAGCCGGTTTTCCTTCCTTAAGAGTTTTTTTGACGGGGTTTGTTTTCATCGTTGCATTCCTTGGTTGTTAAAGAAATATCCTTACTAAAAGGATTAGGGTTATTATCGAAATTTTCCAGATCTTTATCGGATAAACCAAAATGGTGGGCAAGTTCATGAATCACAGTTTTTCGGATTTCAATTTTTAATTGAATAGGGTCAGGGAAAGATTCTTCATGGGGCTTTTTGTAAATAGTAAGTTTGTGTGTAAGAGAATGAATATCAATTGCATCACCTGCCCAAGGGTGGGAAAGTTCCATTGGTTCAAACAAACCAAAAAGGGTATTCCCTTCTTTAATTTCAGCATTAGAAAAGTGTGCTTTTTTTAATGTTTTTTTTGAAGGAAAATCCTCAACTTCCACCACAAGATTATCAAGGTGTTCATAAAAAAAGCTGGGGAGTGAATTCATAGTGTTTTTCACTTCAGCACAAAAATCATCCATGGATAATTGAATCATTTGCTTTTTCATGGCTTACATTTACAAGTTCAAAGTAAGATATACCACAGATTACAGGATCCTTATTGATAAGGGAAATTTATATGCCTCCAAGTTCAAAAAATGTAAAGCTTGTTAACGGGTTGGAATTTTTTGATGTTGTAAAATCAGAAATCGGTAAAAAAATTGTTGGCATGGATCTAGTTTTAGAAAAAATGGTTGTTGCAATACTTGCACAAGGCCATGTTCTTTTGGAAGGTATGCCCGGACTAGCGAAAACACTTCTAGCTTTCAGTATGTCGGAATGTCTGGATTTGAATTTTAAACGAATTCAGTTTACACCGGATTTAATGCCTTCTGATATTCTGGGGACGCAGATTTATTACCAGCAGACTGGTGAATTCAAAATTAAAAAAGGTCCACTTTTTGCGCAAGTTGTTCTTGCAGATGAAATAAATCGGGCACCCGCAAAAGTCCAATCTGCTCTTTTAGAGGCCATGCAGGAAAAGCAGATTACCCTGGGTGATGAAACTTTCCCTTTGGGCAATCCTTTTTTTGTAATTGCAACGCAAAACCCAATTGAACAAGAAGGAACTTTTCCTTTGCCTGAAGCCCAGATTGATCGATTCATGTTGAAAATACTGGTGGATTACCCAAAGTTCGATGAGGAACTTTTGATTTTGCAACGACTTGAGCAACTTGAACAGCAAGGAGATATAATCAAAGTTGTTGATGCACAGAACTTAAACGAACTTTGTGCTTTGGCTTCCAAAATTCATGTAGAGGAAAGTATACGCGAATATATTGTGGATCTGGCTGTAGCAACTAGGTTTCCAAATCAATTTGGACTGAACTCCAACTTTCTTGAACATGGTGTTTCTCCGCGTGGCACGATTAATCTTTTAAAATCGTCCAAGGCGCTTGCTTTTATTCGAGGTCGGGATTTTGTGCTTCCTCAAGATGTGAAAGAAATGGTGCCTAGTGTGTTCAGGCATCGAATGTCACTCTCATTTGAAGCGATTGCTGAAAATTTAAGTGCAGATGCAATTCTTAGTCAAATTGTTGATAAAGTTTCGATTTCATGATTTTCAAATAAGTACGTATGTTTTTTTCTGCATCTGATTTGTTTTCGTTATTAAAGATAGATATCTTTTTATTGAACCTATATTATGTGTTCAGTTGTTTTGTAATTCTTGATTGATTAGAGGTTTTAAATGTTTACCAGACGCTCGTTTAATAAATCTATTTTCGTTGGTGCAATTGGTTCCTCAGTGATAGCAACTTCATCCCAAGCTCAAAATTCTTCTGCGAATGATAGGCTTCAGCTTGGCTTTATCGGTGTTGGTACGATGGGACGCGGGCATTTGGGCAATTTCCTTGGCATGAATGATGTGCAAGTTGTTGCAGTCAGTGATGTTGTTGATGATCGCCTAGAAAACGCCAAAATGATGGTCGAGAAAAAATATTCTCAGCCCGATGGCAAACAGGCTTATAAAGGTTTGAAGGTTTACAAGGATTTTCGAGACCTTATCAACGACAAAAATATCGACGGGGTTGTTATTAGTACGCCTGACCACTGGCATGCTCTTATTTGTGTTATGGCCTCTAAAGCTAATAAACACATTTATTGTGAGAAGCCATTGACTCATTCGATTGCAGAGGGAAGGATTATTGTTGATGAAGTAAAAAGGTCTGGCATTGTTTTTCAGACCGGAAGTCAGCAACGCAGTGAGTTCGGCGGAAAATTTCGACTTGCTACCCAGTTGGTTAGAGCGGGAAGAATTGGAAAAGTTAAGACTGTTCGTATAGGTGTTGGGGCTCCTGCAGTTGCTTGTAATCTTGAAGCAGAACCTATTCCAGACGGGACTAATTGGGATCTCTGGCAAGGGCCAGCCGCAAAACGGGAATATAACAAGGTGCTTTGCCCTGAAGGTGTTCACACTCATTTTCCTGCTTGGAGAATGTATTGGGAATATGCTGGTGGTGGCTTGGCCGATATGGGTGCCCATCATTTTGATATTGCCCAGTGGGCCTTAAACATGGATAGCACCGGACCAGTAAAAATTACGCCCCCTCAAAACGGTGAGAAATCCGGGCTTAAATACACATATGCCAATGGAATCGAGATGTTTCATGGTGGCCCTAGTGGTTGTACTTTTGAAGGGGCAGATGCGACGCTATATGTAGATCGAGGCAAAATCGAATGCACTAAAGAAGAAATTCTTAAAGATCCAATTACGAAAACCGATCCTTCAATTATGATTGCAGATAATCATCGCAAGAATTGGCTTGAAGCAATTCGAACTAAAAAACCTACTATTTGTCCTGCTGAAGTAGGGCATCGAAGCGCGGCAATCTGCCATTTAGGTAATATTGGTTATCGAATTGGCAAGCCGCTTGATTGGGATCCGGTGAAGGAAAAATTCACTAATAGTGATGATGCAAATAAGCTCTTATTCCGGGAATATCGAGGCCCTTGGAAGATTTAACGCATTGCTATTAATGATGGTTTGCCAATTAAATATAAAATAAGAACCCGTAGAAATAATATTTCAAACGGGTTCTTTGCTTTAACTAAGTTTCTTGATGTTAAGTTTGTTCTCTGCTAAAAAGTGTAAACATTCTTCTTTTTTAAAGACCCCTTCAGTTGTACCTTGTGCACGAACGCAACTTGCCCCGAGTGCGCTTCCAATTTCTAAGCATTCAATATCACTTTTATTTTCGAGAATGCCTGAAATATATCCTGCTGTAAATGCATCGCCACTTCCTGAACCATCATGATAATTGATTTTGAAAATCTCCGCTTTATAACAACCTTGATCATTTAGCAAAATTGTACCTTGGTTTCCTAAAGTGATAATGCTTGTTTTGACTCCCATAGATTTAAAAAACATTGCTTGTTGAATTGGGTTTTCGATTCCGGAAATTAGTTTAGCCTCTGCATCATTAGGAAGGAAAACATCAACAAAAGGTAGTATAGGTTTTAGCTTTTCTAAATGGTTACCAGGGCCAGGAGTAACCACATCCAAGATAGTTTTAGCACCGTTCATTTGCGCGGTACGAAAAACTCCTGCTACATGATCTGGTGATAGCTTATCCATTAGTAGATATCCTCCCAAGTAGACCACCTTACAGCCTTCAATGTCCTTATTTTGAAAATCCGTATCTGTGAAACCTTCATTTGCTCCAATCAGGTGTATAAATCGCCTGTCTTGGCCTGTAACATTGATAACTAGAGTTTGGCTGGTTGGAGAATTGCCTTGTTTGATAATTTTACTTGTGTCTGAACCAGTATCTTTTAATTTTTGAAGAATGAGTTTTCCAAAGTCATCATCGCCAATTTTTCCAAGAATCTTTGAATGAACTCCCATCTTTGTAAGGTCAACGCCAACATTTGCAGCACATCCGCCTAAAGTTAAAGCCATTCCGCTTGTTGCTATAAGTTCGCCTTCTGCAGGAAAATGCTGTATCGGTGAACATCCATGATCCAAAACAATGATGCCTGCACAAAGAACTGTTGGGGGATTTTTCATTTGTAAACTTCTACTTTATTCCATTAGCCTAGATTTAGTTATCATCCTGATAATTGTTTATTGATGCAATGAGGTAATTGGGAAATTATATTTCTTGCGCATTGGTTTACAGTCAGGCTTTTAATGCGGTTAAATCTTGGTATGATTATTCAACATTGAGAATTATGTTTTATTGGATGTTTTGGAATTAATATTAAAAAGCGATTGATTGAAATTAATTAGAATGGAAATGTGATGATTTCTGAAAATGGCGAGAAAAGCAGCTCAACTCGAGGCATTCCCAGTTTACTTCTTAATAAAATAAGTGGTTTGCTTAAAGAATTTAACCACCTTATATATGGCCCAAAAGCTGCAGAATTACTTTCCGTACCGCCCCGAGATCTTTTACCGATCAAATACATGCTTATTTCTTCGGGGGTTGGGCACACTTTAGTTGAAGGTTATAAAAATCATTTAAACCAAGAACGCGGAGATGAAGAAACTGGCTGGCTCTTGATGGGCTATCGCGAAAAAAAGCATGCGGTTGTTGTTGCTGCGGTTCCTTCCGGAGAATTTAGGGAGGCAAGTTCAACCCATGTTAAATTTAATTCGCAAGCTCAAGTGGTTGCTGGAAGACTCTTGCGGCAACTTCACGATAAATTAGAGGTTCTTGGGCTTTTTCACACCCATCCCGGAAGATTGCGCCATCCTTCTAGTGGAGATTATCAAGGCGACATTCAATGGGTTAAAAAATTACCTGCAAAGCAAGGGGTATTTGGTATTGGTACGGTTGATCATGAATCATCTAGCCGTGGTGATTTTGCCACCAAGATTGCGATTAATACTTTTTCCATGAACGGTATGCGTTTTGATTGGTTTTCTCTTGCTAGCGGTGATTCTAATTATGCTAAAGTGCCTATCCGTTGGACTTTGGGGGATGATCTTGCCAAACCTTTGCATGTTGTTTGGGATGCAATGGAAGTTCATGCAAGCGAAATTGAAAAGGTTCTTGCTCAGCAAAGTAAAGCTAGTTGTGCTATAACGAAGTCCGCTTCAGGCCATCAACTAACCTTGAGTATTCCCCTAGCGGGCTCTGCAGGTAAAATTTTAGTGTTTATTTTTAAAGATAAGGTGCAATATTTCTTCGAGAAGAACGAACAACTATTTGCAGTCGATATTCAGGAAGATAAAGTAGATCGTGGCGTTTACTTGGTTCTTGCTGAATTAGCAAAATAGTTTTTTTACGAAAGGATTTGTCATGGACTTTAGACCTTTGAACGATGATGAAAGAAAAAACCTTTACGAGGCTATTCGTAATAATGCCGAATCTGGCAAACCGATTCATGTGAATCCTAAAGATACTTCTTTTGTTTCAGGTACGGTTGAATCCGCTGAACAAGATGTAATCAATGCCATTCGTTCCGTTCCATGTCATTATAAGCTGTAAAAGTATGTAGATGAACGACTACATTCCGATTCTATTACGAAACGAATCTGCAAAGCGTAGGCTTGTTTCTGTTGAGTTTCCTGTCATCGAGCAGTACAACCGCGATAGGGAACCGGAGTACCGCATTACGATCGAGCCTACTGCTGAAGGATTGGCGTTAAACTATAAGCTTAAGCCTGCGCATAATGTGTTTGAGGTTAAAACAAGCCTCATGGCAGGTTATCCGTTTATACCCCCAGAAACTAGGGTGATAACAGCGTTGGATTACCCTTGCCCACATCTTTTACCTGGCCAACAACTTTGCTTGTGGAAACAAGGCAGCACTCGGAGAACCAGTCGGTGGGATCCTGCTTCCTTCACGGTTATTTTTGCAGTAATGGCTGCTTGGCGTTGGTTGGCCTGTTATGAAATTTGGAAACAATCGGGCGAATGGCCCTTGCCGGAGGCGCGATAAATGGCTCATCTGGTTCAGGTCGGTTTGGGGAGCGGTGGTATGTCTGTAATCGACATGCTTGTGCGAGATATGCGCATTTCCAAGGTTACTCTTATCGAACCGGATCTTCTTAAGCCACATAATTTGCCTAGGCATCTTTTAAGTTCAGATAATGTTGGCAAGTCTAAATTGCTGTCAGCAGTTAAGTGGTTGAAAGATCGCAATACTAATCTTGAGATAATTTCAATTGAGGCTTTTCTGCAAGATCCGGATAAACAAGAACAAATACATAATGCTATTAGGGGTGCGGATTTTGGTGTTTGCGCTGTTGATAATGAGGAGGCAAAGTATCATTGGTGCTCCTTAATGAGGCAACATAGCATTCCATGGACTTTGGGCGAAGTGCTAAGCGGCGGCATTGGTGGTTTTGTCCATACATTTGTTCCGGGTGGGCCTTGCTATGCCTGTGCTTGTACTTATTTAAAACGTGAAGGCCCCAAGGATTCAAAAGATTTCAAGCCTGATTACAGTAATCCGTCTGGCCAAGTTGAAGAGGCAAGAATCCCCGCATCGTTTGCTTCTATTCAATCTATTGCTGCGCTTCATGCACTTGCAACCTTGGATTTGTTAGATGCAAAAATAGTACCTTCTTCCTTTTTGCTTCCTTTGCAGAAAGTAGAAGGGATTTTTTCAGAAAGCCTAAAAAAGATTGTTGTTAACGTTTCCAAAAATGAAAACTGCCTGTTCTGCTGTCGGTCGACCGAAGTGGTTGCTGACGTCGATGATTTACTTCAAAAAAAGTTGAAAGAACTTTCAGGCGGGTTGGGTTTATGACCGAAAACAAAGCATTGCAACTGGGGTATGAATCCAATGGATTAAAGGTTTTAAGCCCCATAATTCCTTGGTTTGCAGAAAAGATTTTCCTGGAAGTTGCAATTCGTTTTCCTGATAAATTTCTCTGCTCAGCATCAGACTTTAGTTTGCATCTGGGAAAATCATTTTCAATCCTAGGAAATCATTTACAAATCAATGATGCCGAAGGGCATAAGGTCGGAAAAGTTGAATTCCAAATAGATAACTTATCGAAGGATAGCAAAGCAAAGATCTATTTTAAAAAGAAATTGATCTCGGAGATTGAGATTCCTTTTTTGAGCAAAGAGGCTTTTTTAGCAAGTGTTGAGGTTCACACCCCTGCCCTTCACTGTAATTTTG
>CAJCCR010000248.1 GCA_903960945.1 uncultured Planctomycetaceae bacterium | reverse complement strand
TGCAGCGTTGCAGGCAATACCGCTTGAAGCAGGGAAATCCCTAGCAAGGGGCCTAGCTTGGCTAATTTATAAAGTGGATAAAAGGCACAGGCAGGTTGCCCATGAAAATCTCGCACTCGCTTTCCCAGAACTTGCAGAGGATTTTCCGGCCCGCGATCGTATTGTGCGCAAAGTTCTCGAACACTTCTGCACCCTCCTTATTGAAATCGTGCACCTGCCCAGAATTATGAACAGTCGCAACTGGCGCAAATTTCTTGATCTAGGCGATAGCCCAATCATCGTGGATGCCCTTTTAAAAAATCGACCCCTCATGATTGTCACCGGGCATTTTGGAAACTGGGAGATGGCAGGATTTTCTCTGGGCCTCCTTGGCTTTACCACCCATGCCATCGCACGAACCCTGGATAATCCCCACCTCGAAAACTTCCTACGATCTTTCCGCGAACGCACAGGCCAAAAATTACTTGCCAAGAAAGGCGACTTCGATCAGATGACCCACATCCTTGCTGCAGGGGGCACCATCGCAACCCTTGCAGATCAAGATGCAGGCCCCAGAGGCCAGTTTGTCGAATTCTTTGGCAGGCCCGCTTCCACACACAAAGCAATTGCTCTTTTGGCAATGGAATTTAATGTACCAATGGCGGTAGTAGGCGTGCCTCGGATTGGCAAACCGATGAAGTACCAAGTCGTTTGCGAAGACATCATCGACCCCCAAGAATACGAAGGCCGACCCGATGCCCTTCATGCAATCACCCAGCGCTACACCAGCGCACTCGAACGGATGATCCGCAAATACCCCGAGCAATACTTCTGGTTGCACCGAAGATGGAAGCACCAACCCCCTGTGAAAAAAAGTAAACAACCCCAGGCAGCATAATACTTCCCTCAAGGATTTGCCATGATCAGCAATGAATCCGATGCTCGATTCTATGTTGCAAAATCCACTATTAAGGGTGCGGGTAAGGGTTTGTTTGCCAAGATTGCAATTGCAAAAGGTGATAAGCTCGAAGTGTTAGGAGTGTTAGTACCTGCAAAATCCCTTGCAGACCGCTGCACCACCTACGCAGATGCCTATAAGTTTCGTATCGGGAAATATTTGCTGATCCCCACGGGTTTAGGGGGCATTGCCAATCACTCGGATACCCCCAATGCCAAAAAAATCATCAAGGGTTCGAGGGTTTACCTAATCGCTCTCAGAGATATCAACAAAGGCGAAGAAGTGCTTTACATCTATGGTGCTTACGCCCAGAAACGCTTCTTAAATAGTTAACTTCTGATAAAAGCATCAACCTAGGATGCTACTTCACGGGGTCGATTTTTTTCTCCCGCTTAGTGACTTTCCAATCTTGAGTAACCTTGATAGGCCCGATGGTCGTAGACTGAGTCGTAATCCAATAAGCAGGGGTTTGCATTGCAATGATGTTAATCCTCTTGTTACTCAGAGGGTTGTTCACATCAATATTTGGATCAACATGCTGCGTGAAAAATGCTGCGTAATCAATTCCAAAACAGGTGTCAGGATCAATCTTGTTTTTCTTGCTGTAAAGGGCAGAACCCGGATCCGCAGGCACCCATCCGATATCATCAGCGAAAAATTCGCATCGTACACTCATCTGGTTGTATTCTTTGATTTTAAGTTTTTCAATTTCTGTAGCACTCATAATCATGCGACCCCATAAAGATCTTGCAGGCACCTTGTTGGCGCGAAGTATCGCAACAAATAAATTCGAGATGCCACCTGCATCCGACTTCATCATCACGCTTACCGCAGTTGATTTCCGATCCATCTTGTCTGTAAAATCAAAATCGACCTTATAATTTATCTGCCTGAATACTTTGCGTGCGAAGTCAATATCTCGCTCTCCCTCTTGGCGAATCACTTTGTTGTTTTCCATCCAAGTCTGAAATTCCTTATCTTTGAATTTCACATCGCCCCACTCCATCAGATAAAGATTTTTCTCCTGTTCCTTCAAAGGTTCAACTTTTACTACAGGCATATCAGCAGTAGCAGGTACTAATTTCCGTGCGGTCAACTCTGCCTGATAACTTACCTTCACATCTACTAAATCTTTGTTGATGGGTTCTTTTACAACAAGACGATTCAAATACACGGTTCGCATGAAAGGGCTGAAATCGCGCACCTGAATTGGCGGGGTTTTGGCATTCAGCACCTGTACCTTCGTTTGTACATTTTTCTGGGTGGGAAGCTCGGGTGCCTTGCAGGTGAAAATCCCCCACTCCTTGACATTCATATTTTCGCCACTGGCACGGAATGAAAGTTCACCTTCAAATAAAACCGTTTCCACATTCTCAAAACTCCAGCGGGTTACCACGGGTTTCTTAACATCGTCTGTCTGATTCAACAGCAACCCTAATATCAAATTCAAGATCATGAGAAACTCCTATTACTTGTTGGATTCAATCAAGATTGGGATGCGCAAGACTTCCCAATCTTTTTTACCTTCCAGATAATTCAAATATTGCGCACAAGCAGAAATCAAATGGGCATAACCGCCGGTATCTGAATAATGATCCCAATCTGCCCCGGTTTCGATTCCCGTTGGAATAAAGCCCTTGGCTTTAAAAACTTGACTCCAGTTAAATATCCCTTCCGCAACTTCCCGCTCGAGACTTTTAACGACATCCGCTTGGTTGCTTGCCAGAATAAATTCCACCTCATCGCCTTCGATTTTAATTGCATACTTTTCCAGCTCGATGGAATTCATCCAAGGAGACTGGGCTTTATTAACCGTGGTGGGGATGACGCAATCGATGGTTCTATTCCCACTATTAAGTGTGGCAGAAAATTTTCCGCTGAGCAATACCCCTGCAAAACTTCTTACCTCTAGATTCCCATCATCTTTGATGATTAAATCGCATCCAAATCGCTTTGAATCTTTTACTTGAGTAATCGTGATTTTTTTGATGTTATTTGAAAGCGTTGCTTTGATCCCAACAGAAGAAGGCGTGGCTTCCAGTGAAACAACATGCTTGCCTAATTTAAGGTTAGTGGGTACAGCTTTCTTGCTTGGGCTGATAAGAGAATCATGAATATTTACCCTTGGAAGGCCTTTATAAAATGTTTCGATCGAGGTATCCCAAAGATCGGGGAATTGTTTGAATGATTGCAACGCCAAGGCGCATTGGATCATATTTTGTGGCCCGAATCTTGAACCCATCGGCCTGGGCTTTCCTGAAGGGCCTTTCTTATCTGAACGATAATCGGCCGGCTTCCCTGCAATGAAATTAATCGGATGCAAATCAAATCGATTCATTCCCGCTGCAACTAATGCATCATCTGAATAATAACGATAAAGCTTTGGTTCGGTGAAGGTATCGTAAACGAGTTTAAATGCAGCAGCGCGGGGTAGTTTCCCATGCCTAGCTATAGCAGAATAATACTTGTACTGCTGATCATCTGCAAAACCTGGGGTTGCGTATTTGCGATCAGAGATAGCAGCTTCAAGTGCCTGCCTGTAATGATTATTCAAAAGGGCCAGATTTAAAACCGAGGCATCAGGCACTAAGCGCATAAACGCAGGATCTGAAAGTACAAGCGCAGCAGGCGCATCACACATGGGAATATGGCCATGATGCCGCATCCTGCAGGCTTGCAGATTTTGAGCAGCATCAGAAAGTTCCGTACGGAAACAATCGCCATCGTTACCTTTATATTCTCTGTAATAAAGCCAAGAGAGCTGAAGTAAAACACCTAAATCTTGAGCAAGGTGGTTCGAAGAGCCCAAAGAGAATCCTGAAAGAACAAACTCCGGGTTTGGTTTTTTATCACTGACAAACTGATCAAACGAGGGAAATGCAGGGAGCGGATTTTTATCACGCAATCGCTCTAAGCTAACCGAACCGCCATCATCCCACCAATAAGGAACGAAGCCTTTTTCCCCTTCTTGAAAGAGCCATTCTTTTTGCTGTGCCCAGATTTGTTGAGATGCAGGTCTTGCGTGATTTGTCTTGTTCGAGAAAATTTTATCGGAGTGATTCAGCACCCTGCAATAAAAGGGAAGCACATGCATTTCAAGAAGTTCGCGGTAAATAGGATCGCCAGTGGCCAAGCTGGCATTAACCATGGCTGCGCCAAACCAAGCGCCGTCATGCATGGTATCCAAGGCCTCGCCTTGAACAAAACAAGCAGGGGCTTTTTCCTTACGCATGTCTCTATATTCATAAGTCATGCCATGCTGCATCGAACCTTTAATAGTTCGCATGTGTTTTTCTGCAACGAATGTTGCAAGTTTCTTCATGAACAAACGGGTGTCTTCTTTTGAAAGCTGATCTTGGGCGATGCAAGGCATAGCAAGCAAGCACATCAGCAAAATAATGCCCGAAGATTTAAGCATGAAAGATGATCCGTAAGTTAAACATTACCGTAGGCATTATTATTGCAGCTTCAAAGCACTGCAACAATGTTCAACTTTAAGGTATCGCAAGAAAAAAAGTGGGATGAATTTTGAAAGGTGAGAGAAAACAAATTGCTCTGGGGAAGAGGTTATCCCCAGAGCAATCAAACCATCTACTCAGTAGCCGCTATGTTTTTCAGAGGGTGAAACCTAGTCTGAACCCATTCAAGCGCTTTGGGAACTGCTTTGTTTCCGCTCTTCAAGTCATGTTGCCCATTCGGGTCATAATCAACGGTGATATTGATTCCCCGCTTGTTTGCAACCTCGAGAAAACTTTGTACCTGATTCGGAATATGAAACTCATCTTTGCCCCCATAGGAAATATAAAGATCCATTTCCCCATCTTTGAGATCATAGGCTTCCATGATTTCTAAAGGATTGATCGCACTTAAACCACTGAGAGCCTGATTACCCATCCCAAACAGAGGTCGATACAAGGTACCAAATCGCAGCACGAAAAATTTTCTGGTGCCTAAAGGTTCAAGCCCTCTCATACGAGACCTGAAAGACCAGGCTTCGGGCACATATTTTCCCTTGTAATCTCCGTTACCATCCACATACCGAAGATTTAATAAAGGCATGAACGCTATCGCAACTTTGAAACGATCGCGATGCTTGATGCCTAATGCAAAGGAAGCAGATCCGCCCATGGAGGGCCCTAATATTGCGTGGAAATCTCGCTCTGGCCTGATGGAATAATTTGTCATCATGAAATTATAAACATCATCCATTACATAATCTTCAAAGTTCCCCGCTCGGGAGTTCGCCCAAAAGGTTGCAGGTTTGCTTAAACTTGCCTTGCCATTCATGCTGCCATCAGGCGCCACAAGAATAACCGGGTCCAACCTTCCATCTTTGATGGCCTGATCAAACTGATCCACCTGAGCTTGGAAGAAGAATTCTTCATCCTGAGCTGCGCCATGCAAAAACATCGCAAAGGGATACTTCTTTGCAGGGTCGTATCCGGGGGGAAGGTAAACATACATATCCCTTTTCTGCCCCAAAGCAGCAGAATAGATACGACGATCTTTCCCATGATTGTTGGTGTAATCAACCAAGTTGCCATGCAGCTTGCGGTTGACCCGTTCGAATTGGTGCCTGCCTAAAATCGCAGGAGGAGCCTGGCCAATGCCAACACCATCCACCCAGAATGAAACAATGAACGACCAGAATGTTTCCATAGTATTTTTTTGCATATGAGTTCAGATAGGTTTGCATGTTCAACCCCAATGGCTGACATGCTTTCAGAAATAATGTGCACCATGCTCGGCATACAGGCGGTGTAAACTTTAATTAAAATTGAAATTTTTTCAAAATGGAGGGCCGATTATAACGACATTAGAGACAAAACAATCTTGGAAGAAAATACGTTCAGGAGGATAATCCCGATATTTTCCCAAGCTTTACCAATGCATTTTGTCAAATGCCTTATTGCATCTAAAAAGCTTTATTGTTGATGAGCTAGTTTTAAACCATCGGGTATCAGAGTAGAGGTGGTAACAATTATTTACTTTAATTGGATATTAACGGGTATTAGCACGCTTTGGGTTTGATTCCCTTTTAAAAGCACTCGAAGCTCTGCGATGGTTTCGCCTGGCAGTAATTTCTTTTCATCCAAGAGTAATCTGATAGTTGCATCATCCCCCGGGCCTTGCGCCCAGGTGCATTTGAATGCAGGATGTGAACATTCAACTTTATCAACATTCACAGGTTCGGTGCCTGCTTTATTAATGCGAACCATTTTTGCCCCAAAAGGAATTCCAACTCTACCTTCCAAATACAACCTTGAAGGCGCAGCACTCGCTAACTTCCCATCGCGTTTAACAATGGTCAGTGGAATTTTCATCTCCGCATAAGAGGCATCATCAGAAACCAAATGTATCCAAAGATCATGCTTACCCGGAGTTAATAAATCTGAAATAAGAACCTTGATAGTTTGAACGGATTCTTTATTTTCATTTAGGGTTGAAGGATGAATTTGAAATGTAACCTGAGCATTGCTTGAATGTGCTGCAACAATTCGCATGGGCTTGGCACGCATATCTTTCACACTTAAAGTATGAGTGATCGCACGATCTGTAAATATCACAGATGCTGCTGGGGTAACTTCCACTTCCACTTGAATCAAAGCTTTAACTTCTAATGCCAGTTCCTTGATTTCCGCTGCTTCTTTGTAACGAATGTTGATGCTAAAACGATGAACACCCTTTGGCTTGGTCAGTGTGTGGATTTCTATTGGCAAAGTAATTTCTTCGCCCGGGTTTAAAATTGTCTTGGAAAGGGTGGGCCTTAAACAACCGCAACTAGGCAGAGTTTCCAGAATCTGAAGGGCTTCTTTACCTGTATTTTTAAGAGCAAAAGAATGCTTGAAAGGCTTGCCTGCAAGCAAAGATCCCGCATCAAAAGAAGATTCTGGGCAAATAAGCTCAGCCCGAACACTAGGTGCTCCTGCCCATAACCCCAAACCTAGCACAACCAGTGTTATTAACCTGCTTTTTGTCATTTACCTCTCCAGCCTCATTCTGGTATTTTTCACCTGATGATCGACAACCTTGTAACCAAATTTAGGATTGGATCAATCTCAGTTATGAACTGCAAAATTTTTAAAAACTTTTGTACGAAATCTCATGATTGATCCCACTAATAAGGTGGCTCGATCTCTTAATTTAATTCTTTGGGAATGCAAGCATGCGCATTAATTATAAGTTTCTCTTCAATTACCTCGATGATCGACTGGATGCCTCGCAAACCCACGAGTTAATAACTTTGCTTAAAGAGGAGCCGAGGGTGCGCGAAATGCTCGATCGCCTAACGCATGTTTTAAAAAACCCTCTACTTCAACAACCCCATGGAAAAGAAGGCGACTGGCCCAATGCCAATTTGGTTTCCACCTACCTTGAAGGTTCCCTTAAAGGTGATGACTTAAAAGCAGTGGAAGATGTTTTACAATCCGATGATCATTTTTTGGCGCATGTTGCAACCTGTCATAAAGTAATCAGCGGCTTAATTCCAATTCCCGTTCCACCCAGAACTTCCATACGATCCTATGAATTGGGTACAGAGGTGGGCGCAACACAAAGTGCCCCACCAAGGCCCAAGATGAAATCTTCTGTCATGCCAAAAGCTCAGACGCAATCAAAAAGCATCTCGAAAAACAAATTGATTCTAATGATAAGTGGCCCCATGCTTATGATCGTTCTTGGCATGATGCTACTTAAAATAATGCCCCCCATGGTAAAAACATCAGAGGAATCTAAGGGTATTTCAGAAATGCCCAAGGTAGAACAAGAGAATAAAACCCTTGCTAAGTTACCAGAAAAAAAAGAACCACTCAAAGAAGCTCCAAAAGTCGAGATGAAGAAAATTGAACCTTCAATTCCAATAACTAAAGCAGCCATCCCAATTCCTAAGGAGGAGCCCAAAGTTTTAAAAATGATTGGAAAAGCTGATGGTGAAACTCAATCCGAAATCGCAAGCTTGCAGGAAGTTGTACGCGAAAAAATTCTTCTCTTACAAAAGCCCCTTGAAAATCAGCCTTTTACCAAGGCTCTAAATCCCACCCACCTCAGCACCTCCTTTATTTATCTGTGCCTTCCAGGTAGTACACTCAACGCCGAGATAAACAACCAACTGCAAATAAACCATCCTATACAAATAAGCTTCCTTGGTGAAACCAGAGGCGCAAGCTTCGATCCCATGCATGTTCCCTGCGTATTTCGGTTTTATGCCAGAAGTTTAAAGCAAGTGGATATGTCTTTAAAAAGTGGCAGAGCTTCTATTAAAACGAAAGCTCCTGCAACAATCATCGTGCGCTCTTGGGATTTAAAAACAGTATGGGAAGTTAATCTAAAAAATGATTCAGAAATAGTACTCGAAGCAAATACAGAAACGATTCTTCTAGGAGTTTTGCAAGGATCTTGCACCATTCATCAAGAAGGAAAAGAAAAGCCCTTACCAGAATTTCTTGCAGGCAGCTTACTTACAATCAACGCTCAAGGAGAAACAAAAAGGCTTACATCTCAGGAAAACAATTTAATCTTTTCAAACCAACCCATCCCCCTTGAATATGTTTCCAACAACAAAGCTCTGGGTGCTGCATTGGATGAACTGCTGCTAGCATTAAAACCCAATCTTGATATCTCTCAGGCGATTTTAGCTTATATTCTTGCCAACAATAGTAATGATGCCAGGCGAAACATTGGATGCCTAGCGTTGGCTGCATTGGGAGAAGGGAAAAAACTTCTGGAACTTTGGCGCACCGATACCGTCCAACAAAGCATGCTAAGGCTATATAGCATCCAAGGATTAAAATTATGGTTGATGATGGAACCGACGGGGGCAGATGTGCTTTATAACACATCTTTGAAAGAGGGCTGGTTACCGCAGGCAGGGTACACTGCTGAACAATCGCAGATTCTTAAAAACCTTTTGGCACCTAAGCCCAATGTAGCTCGAAAGCAAGATTACGAAGAATTAATCGGATTATTATTAAATGAGAATACAAAAATCCGAGAGCTGGCATACCTGCAATTGCGATACTACGCCAAAACAGAAAAGGAGTTACCAAGCTTCTTGCCTTTGGCCCAGCCTGCCTCACGCACGGTTGAGGTAGCAAGATGGCAAGAATTGCTGAGAAATGGCCTTTTACCTGTCAAATCAGAATAATCTTATTCATTGATGGGCATGGGCTTATAGAATAATCTCTGATTAATTCTTCAAGGAACATAAAATGATTGCTGCCTATATCAACAAGCCTGGTCCATGCAATGAAATCATCGTGGGCGAGATCCCCACACCACATCCCATGCAGGATGAATATCTGATCCGAATAAAGGCCATCGCCCTTAATCCCATTGATATGTATATTCGAGCAGGCACCATTAACATGCCTCTACCCAAGCAGTTTATATCGGGATGTGACTTTGCAGGCGTGGTAGAAAAAGTTGGAAAAGATTGCTCCCGCTTCAAGGAAGGCGATCGGGTTTGGGGTTCGAATCAAGGACTTTTAGGCAGACAAGGCACCAGCGCAGAATTTGCAGCAATCAAAGAAGATTGGCTCTATCCATCCCCAGAAGGCGTTGATGATCAGCAATTAGCTGCAACCTCTTTGGTCGGAATCACCGCCCACCTTGGATTGTTCCGCAATGTAAATCTAAAAGCAGGCGAAACGATTTTTGTAAATGGTGGCACAGGCGGAGTGGGTAGCATGGTAGTTCAAATGGCCAAGGCCATCGGGGCCAAGGTTATCACTACGGTTGGTTCAAGCGCAAAAGAAGATTTATGCAGAAGTTGGGGTGCAGATAAAGTCATCAATTACAAAACCGATGATATCCCTAAAGAAGTTAAAGATTACACTAATAATCAAGGGGTTCATGTTTGGTTCGAAACACAAAGAGAGCCTGACTTTTTTAAAATAGTAGACCTGATGGCTGCCCGTGGTAGAATTATTATCATGGCGGGTAGAACCGCACAGCCTTTATTTCCGGTCGGCCCTTTTTATGTTAAAGGCCTTACCCTTACTGGATTTGCAATGTTTAATGCCACACCTGATGAGCAAAGGCGATGTGCCAACGATATCAACGCATGGCTAGCATCTGGAAAACTTAGATCTCATATCGGGGCGGCATTTCCTTTGTCCAAAGCTGCTGAGGCTCATAAACTTTTAGAAGAAAACACTCTTAAAGGTATTGGAACTCTTTCAGGAAAAGTCATTCTGCTTCCCTAAGTAATCCCATGAATAAAACATCCACCATAATCCTGCGTGGCGTAAATCAAAACTTCAATTCCATGACCTGGAGCTTTTCAGAATCCACCTTCGTAGGCAGAGACAAAAACCTTAAAGTATTTCTAGATGATAGTTCTGTCAGCAGAAAACATGCTGAAATCTCTTTAACAAAAATAGGCTGGCAGGTGTGCGACCTTAATAGCACCAATGGCACCTTTATCAACGGGAAGAAGCTATCAAAAGAAACATTTACCCTTCTGCCAAACGACATCGTGCAATTTGGTGAAATTGCATTGAAGGTTGAGAATATTAATGATCTCCCGCCCACCAAATCCACGGAAGAAGCTTTAACCGATGATTTTAACATCGAGTCGGTATACACTTCCAATTGGGATGAATCGTTTAAAAGCCTTGGGGTCTTGGGCGACAGAACCCCCAAAGCAGGAGAAAAAATCTTTGCTCTTCTTCGAGCAGGCCACTACCTCGCAAATGTTGAGAAACAAGAAGAATTGCTGAAGAATATTCTGACAGACACCGTGGCAGTACTGGATGCCCAACGAGGCGCAATCGCCCTTCTTTCACCCACCACGAATAAACTTGTACTCAAAGCGATCGAAACAGGTTCCGAATCTAATAATAAGTTAAAACCCACCAACCTGCGTATTCCCTATAGCGACACCATTGCGCAAAGATGCTTGGCAAAAGGGGAATCCATTCTTTATAAAGGTTCAGATCATGCGAAAAACATCGAAGGACAAACGGGTAGTATTTCTGAAGGTGTGATGGAATCTATTCTATGCGTGGTACTGCGCACACCTCGAAAAAAACTAGGCATCCTGCATCTGGATCGTGGCCCGTTGCAACCCGACTTCACTAAGGATGATCTCAAACTTGCTGATGCTCTTGCTTCGCATGTATCCTCGGGTATCGAATGCGCGATGCTTCTTGATAAGCAACGCAATCTGTTTTTAAATACTGTCACCATTCTGGCGCAAGCTGTGGAACTGCGCGATATCTACACCGGGGGGCATACCAACCGCGTTACCGCAATTGCTATGCTTCTTGCCCATGAAGCAAAGATGACTGAAGATGAGCTCGAAAAAGTCCGCACGGGAACCCCGCTTCACGACATCGGAAAAATCGGCATCGATGATGCAATCCTGCGTAAACCCAGCAAGCTTACCCCCGAAGAATCCGAAATCATGAAACAGCATACCACCAAGGGTGCTGCTATCGTCAAGCTAGTTCCCGACCTTATTGAAATCGTCCCCATCGTAAGATCACATCACGAAAGATGGGATGGTAATGGATACCCAGATGGTTTGAAGGGTGAGAAAATTCCCCGTATCGCCAGGGTGGTTGCTATTGCAGATGCGATGGATGCAATGGTTTCGGATAGACCCTATCGGAAGGGGCTTCCATTAGAAAAAGCATTCGAAGAAATAGGCAAGGGTAGGAATACCCAATTTGATCCAGCGCTTGTAGATGCGTTTTTGAATATGCGCAATCTTCTTGATAATTATCCTGAAATCCCAGAAGTTTAATTCAATTTAAATTTGATAGCTGGATACATTGTCAGCGTTGGCCCTGCGCAAAATCTCTGCGAGGGATAATTTTTCAAGAATACGAAGCTGCTCGGTATGAACCTGTTTCCAGGTCTCCGATAGGGCATTTACAATCGAAGAGGAAGTCTGAAAGTTAGTGTCTTCGGGTGCTGCAAGGGCACGATCATCCACCGCACGAATCACATCAGCGATACTGATATTTTCAGGCTTGCGTGCAAGATTATAACCACCTGAAGCGCCTCGAACGCTTTTCACCAACCCCGAAGTTTTCAGCTGCAACAAGATCTGCACTAAAAATCGCTGAGGTATCTGGTGGGTATCCGCGATCGCTTTGATACGGGTTGGTTGCGTTGCATCCATGGTTGCAGCAAGTTCAAGCATTGCAAGGCAGGCATAGTCGGCTTTGGCAGACAATCGCATCTTCGCAAAATCCTTCTAAGTAAATTACAAGATGGGTATAAATCTCTTAGATCAATTGGTGATCTTTTAAATACCACTTCCTTCTTGATGTTCGATCACATGCAGGCCACACTCTTTTTTTGCAGAGCCAGCCCAGCGCCCACTGCGCTCATTTTCGCCTTCCTTCACCTGCTGGGTGCAAGGCCAGCAACCTATACTCGGGTAACCCTGATCATGCAGGGGATTGTAAGGCACATCGTTTTTAACGATGAAGTCCCAGACATCTTTTTTGTTCCAACGCAATAGTGGATTGATTTTCACTAAGTTGAACTTGGCATCCCACTGAACCACTCCAGCCCCTGCACGATGCGAAGTCTGATCAGAACGAATCGCACTAATCCAGGCATCATAACCTACAACCGCCCTACGCAATGGCAGCACCTTGCGATCAAAGCAACATTGGTCGGGCCTGTGCCTGTAGAGTGGCCCGCCATGCTCTTTCTCATATTCCTCAATGGTCAGCTCGGGGCGTACATATTCGACTTCGATGTTATAGCGTTGTTTAATTTTTTCGCGTAGGTCGAGTGTTTCCTGAAACTGATAACCTGTTTCCAGATTAAACACCTTCACGCCTGGTTCGATTTCAGCAAGCATATGGAGGATACAGCAACCCTCTGCGCCAAACGCAGTCGCCATCGTTAACTTAGGATAAAAGTTTTTGACCGCATAACGCAAAATATCCTGAGGCGTCGCTGTTTCCAAAGAAACACACGCTTCATTCAACTGCTGTTCTGTCCATTGAGTCAATGCCATGAGGCAACCCATTATGCATTTAAGTAATCAGCACATACTATGTTTATCAAAAAGGTGATGTTAAGGACAATAGCGAGATACCTAGAAGGACCGAATAAGCTATTTAAAAAGGGTAAAACAGAAACAAAAGATTCTAAAATTTAGCCTTGAAACCCGAAGAGTAATCAAGTTTTTGGCAGGGAACAGCTTGGATTGTTGGCAACACGGTTCCAGGGCATTTTCGCCAGCATCATTCCCATACCGCATGTATCTGTAACCCCTGCAAACATCAAGCCACACCCAATAAAGGTGGAAATAAAGCCCAATCTTGGATCAACAAAAAATCCGAGTAAGCTACCAAGAGCGACCAAAAAACCAGCGGCGATGCGCACTTGCCTTTCCAAAGACATAACCTTTTTACCATGGGTGATGGGTAAGCCTGCCTGAGCACACGCAAGTGTTCCACCTTGGATGTTAAAAACATTGGTATGCCCCGAAGCAAGAAGAACCTCACAGGCTTTCTTGCCACGCGAACCACTTCTGCACACCACATAAACAGGGTCGGTGCCTTTAAACTTTTCACCTACTAATTTTGGAGTGAGGGTATCCAACGGAATAAGGTTTGCAAAAGAAACATGCATTTCTTGAAACTCGACCGGGGTGCGCACATCAATTAAATTAATAGGGCCCGCATTTTTTCGTTCCATCAGTTCTGCAGGTGTAATCTCGATGACATTCATGACATTCCTTTTGTTAAAAGCAATTATTTACCAATGCTCGTAGAGGCACTGTAAGTTTTGTATGCACCACTAAGATTGCAACACTTGTAACCATGCTGCGAAAGAATTCTGCAGGCGTTATAAGAACGCTGGCCTGATTGGCAGTAAACAATCCAATCGCTTGAAAGATCAATCTCAGGAAGTCGGGAGCGAAGCTGCCCAAGCGGAATATTTACAGCTCCCGGAATCATTCCAGCTTCAACCTCTTTGGGTTCGCGAACATCCAACAGTTTTGCGCCTCGTTGAACTCTAGCTTC
>CAJCCR010000247.1 GCA_903960945.1 uncultured Planctomycetaceae bacterium | reverse complement strand
CAAGGGCGATATTCTTGAATTAAAGCCCGCAGCATCGAAAACCTGGGTTGAAGGTGTGGCGCATCATGTGTTGCTTCGGGTGAATTTAAAACGCAATTCTGTTGATCGCTGGTTGATGATGCAGGAAGGATTATCTTTGCCTGAGATTACCATTCTTACAAGGTTTCAAGATGCAGGTGGATTATTGAGCGAACCGTTAGAGCAACCATTTGTCAAAGATTGCTGAGCGGGTTCAAAAGATCCCTTTCTGGCCTCGGTCGAGACCAGCAAAGTGCCTGAAGGAGCGCAAAAAGTTTTTCTAGAGGTTTTCTTCGCAAAACTTCCTGAAGGGGTTCATTCTGAACCTGTTAAACTTGAGTTTGATGTAATTAAACCAATGCCTGAATCTCTTGTCACCTCTCCCTGATAAAATGATTGAGTTAGTGTTGATTCATTGTGCTCATTAAATACAGGAAAAATCGTTATGCATTCGATTACAACACTTTGTCTTTTATCTTTTGCAATGATGCAGGCCAACCCGCTTGAAGTCTCGATTAAAAACTTAGAGGGCAAGGCTGCAAAGTTGGCAGAACACGCAGGCAGCAAGGCAACCGTAGTTGTTTTCATGCAATTTGAATGCCCGATAAGTTCAGAATACAGCACAGAACTAGCCCGACTCGCAACCCTTTATAGTTCCAAGGGTGTTAATTTTATTGGGGTGATTCCCAATTCGGATGAGGATGCTGAGCTAAAGAAAGATGCTCGCGAGTATAAAATTGGGTTTCCAGTTCTTCATGATGCCAAGCTGATATTGGTGGATGCTTTAGGGGCAAAGATTACGCCTGAGGTTTTTCTTTTGGATTCAAAAGGGGCTGTCGTTTACTCGGGAAGAGTGGATGATTCTTGGACCGAACGTTTGCGTAGGAATGTTACGCCAAAGAAAAAAGATCTTGTCGATGCGATTGAATCTTATCTTGCGAACAAAGAGCTTGTGATTAAAAAAACCGATGCGGTAGGTTGCCCTATTAGCAGGCCTTTGCCCAAGGTTGCAGAGGGTAAAGTAACTTATCATCGCGATATCGCTCTGATTATTCAGGAAAAATGTCAAGCTTGCCATCGTCCGGGTGAAGTCGCCCCCTTTTCGTTAACCAGCTTTAACGATGCAGTGCGCTGGAAAGATCTTCTTGTGGAAGTGGTAGAGAAAAAACAGATGCCACCTTGGTTACCTAGTGGCGGGTTACACTATCGGGGCGAACGCAGAATGAGTGATGCGGAAACTTCGTTGCTGCGCAACTGGGTAAAGGGGGGATGTGCGGAAGGGGATTTTGCTAATGCACCATTGCCCAAGCGGTTTACCGAAGGTTGGCAATTGGGAGAGCCCGATTTAATTTTGGAAGCTTCTGAAGATATGGTGCTGGCAGGTACAGGCAAAGATCTTTTCCGCTGTATGGTTTTACCTACTAATCTCACCGAAGACAAAGTTGTGGTGGCTTATGAATTTAGGCCAGGCAATCGCAGGGTGGTTCATCATACCCTTCATTATTTGGATAAATCGGGTAAAGGCAGAGATTTACAAAGCAGTTGGAAGGAAAAGAATGGTGTGGGAGAAACCAAGGGTGATCATGGCCCGGGTTATACTTCTGCAATGGGTGTTGGGTTTCCTCCTTCGGGGGAAATGGGTGGCTGGGCGCCCGGCATTTCTCCTAAGTTTCTTCCCGAGGGCATTGGTTACTTCCTTCCTAAGGGATCTGATTTTATTGTTCAGATGCATTACCATCGTACAGGCAAGGAAGAAAAAGATCGCTCTCGCGTTGGGCTTTACTTTGCAAAGAAACCTGCAAAGCGTTATGTGCAGCCTCTTGTGATTCCCGGGCAGTTTCTTGTCATCCCTGCGAACAAGCCCGACTTTACCGTTCGCAATACCATCTGGCTTGCCCAAGAAGTATTAATGCATTCTGTCGATCCTCATATGCACCTTATCGGTAAGAAATTTGTCATGAACATAACTCAGCCCGGTGAAAAAACTTTTGAAGCTATTCGCATTGATTCGTGGGACTACAACTGGCAGGAGATTTATTTTCTCAAGGAACCAATGAGGCTAAAAGAAGGTACCAAAATTGAGATCGAAGCTATCTTTGATAATACCAACAACAATCCCCACAACCCTAGCACCCCGCCCAAGTGGGTTAAGTTTGGCGAGCAGACCACCGATGAAATGTGCTTTATGTTCCTAGGAATTACCACGGATGATAATACCCGTGTTGCACTTCGCAGGGTGGAAAATGGCCCCATTATTAAAAGGGCTGGGAAGATTGGCCCCGCTAATCAACCTGATTAAAGTTATGGTCAGGCTATAAGTGCGGTTATAATCTAATGGTTTACTTAACTTCATGAGATTTTTTAATGACTATTCGAACTCTTTCTGTTGGCCATAGCCCAGACCCTGATGATGCCTTTATGTTTTATGCCCTTGCGCATAATAAGATACCTACCGGGAATCTCGCTTTTGCTCATGAGCTTCAAGATATCGAAACCCTCAACCGTAGATGCTTGAAGCAGGAACTTGATATTTCTGCTATCAGCCTTCATGCCTTCGCTTATTTGTCGGATAAGTATGCGTTGCTATCTTCGGGTTGCAGCATGGGCGATCGCTATGGCCCGATGGTGGTAGCGAAAAAAGCTTACACCATTGATGAACTCAAGAACCTGCGTATTGCGGTGCCTGGCACACTGACAACAGCTTTTCTTTCTCTGAGTTTACTTTTAGGCAGTAAGTTTCAATACGAAATCGTTCCGTTCGATGAAATTCTGAATGCGGTAGAGCAAGGGAAAGTAGATGCGGGCCTTATTATTCATGAAGGCCAGCTGACGTTCCAGAACCAAGGTTTGAAGTTGGTCGTTGACTTGGGCGTTTGGTGGTACGAAAAAACAGGCCTGCCTCTTCCTTTGGGTGGAAATGTTGTGCGTAAAGATTTGGGTGCAAGCATTATTTCTGAAGCCAGCAGGCTTATTCGTGAAAGTATTCACTACGGGCTTGATCATCGCAAAGAGGCCTTGGCCTATGCCTTACAGTATGGCAGAGATCTTGATACCGGGTTGGCAGACAAGTTTGTGGGCATGTATGTGAACGATTGGACAGTGGATTATGGTGAAAAAGGGCGTAAAGCGGTTCAGCTGCTCTTAACTGAGGGGCATAAGGCGGGGGTTATTCCGCACCCTGTTTTAGTCGAATTTGTTTGATTTGCCTCTTTCCTTGCCAATATTCTGCTTGTTTTGTGGTAAAAAGGCTCGTAGTCCGGATATACTACTAAGGTAGGCATGATTATTCGGGGAACACTCTCACTTCCCCTTTTATAACGCTTGAAAATCGCTATAGTTAAATGACCTAACGGTTTTATTACCCCTTCAGGAGGGATTTGGATATGAGTGAGCATAAAGGCCAAGGCCATCTTCAATCAGGCGCTGAAATTCTTGTTCAGTGTTTAATCAATCATGGCGTAGATGTTATTTTCGCCTACCCAGGCGGCGCTAGCATGCCCCTACACCAAGCTCTTACCCGAGTCTCGGATAAACTTCGTACCATTCTTCCTAGGCATGAACAAGGTGGTGCATTTGCTGCTGAAGGCTATGCTCGTACCACTGGCAAGGTTGGCGTTTGTATGTCCACCAGCGGACCAGGCGCAACTAATTTTGTCACCTCCCTCGCAGATGCCAAAATGGATTCCTGCCCCATCATGTGCATTACTGGCCAAGTGAGCACTCCAGTTATTGGCACCGATGCATTCCAAGAAACCCCGATCGTTGAAGTTTGCAGGGCTGTTACCAAGCATCATTATCTGATCTTGCGCACCGAAGATATTACCCGGGTTATGAAGGAAGCTTTTTACATTGCTACTTCAGGTCGCCCTGGCCCGATCATTGTTGATGTGCCCAAAGATGTCCAAATGCGCAAAATTGTTGCAGACTACGATCCACCAATGAACTTGGCGGGTTATGCACCTGATCGCAGAGCCACTCGTGAAGAACTCGAAAAACTTCTCGAAATGCTTCGTGCCAGCAAAAAACCAATCATCTATGCAGGCGGTGGGATCATCAGTAGCAATGCTGCACAACACCTTAAAGCCTTTGCTGAGAAAACTGGCATTCCTGTTGCCATGACTCTCCTTGGCCTTGGTGGCTTCCCTGCAGAGCATTTCCTTAGCCTTGATATGCTCGGCATGCATGGCACCGTTTACAGCAATTATGCCATTAATGAAGCTGATCTTCTTCTCGCCTTTGGCGTTCGCTTTGATGACCGTGTTACGGGCAAAGTAAGTGAATTCGCCAAGCATGGTAAAATTGTTCATTTGGACATCGATCCTTCTGAACTTAACAAAATCAAGAAGGCCGATCTGCCAATTCATGGCGACATCTGTCTTGCGTTGCAAGATCTTGTTCGCATGATCGATGCCCGCCCCAAGGGTTCGCCATCGCTTACTGCAGGCCATCAAGAATGGATCAAGCAGGTTGAACACTGGCGTGCAACCGAGCCACTCCGTTGTGAAGCTCGCGAAGATGCGATCATTCCTCAGATAGCAATCAAGCGCATGTGGGAACTTCTTAAAGAACGCAACATGCTTGATGATACTATTGTTACCACGGGTGTTGGCCAGCATCAGATGTTTGCTGCCCAGTTCTTCAAGTTTAATTCTCCTCGAACCTGGGTTACCAGCGGAGGCCTTGGCTCTATGGGCTTCGGTTTGCCTTCTGCAATGGGTGCGCAGGCTGCCAATCCTCTTAAGACCGTTATCGATGTCGATGGCGATGGTAGCTTCTTAATGAATGTTCAGGAACTTGCAACTTGCTTCACCGAAAAGCTTCCTGTCAAAGTGTTGCTGCTTAACAATCAGCACCTCGGCATGGTAGTTCAGTGGGAAGATCGTTTCTTCGAAAGTAATCGTGGCCATACTTATTTGGGCGCTGGGTTTGATCAGCCCCCCTACCCTGACTTTGTAACCATTGCTAAGGGTTTCCGAGTAGCTACTAGGCGCATCACCGATCCAAAAGATCTTGATGAAGCCCTTATCGAAATGATTGAATCGAAAGGCCCTTACCTCCTTGATGTGATGACTCCTCATCAGGAACATGTATTACCTATGATTCCAAGCGGCATGACCGTTAAGGATATCATCAAGGTGTAATGTTGTATTTGTCGGTAACGATCAACGAAAGCCTGAGGGATAAACTCCTTCAGGCTTTTTTGTTTTATCATTCCTGACTATTTAGACTCCAAACTAGCTAAAGGCTTCAATTTGAGTTTGTAGTTTCCAATATTAATAGGTACAATTATTTATCGGATCATCCCCGCAATAGCTTCGATTTCGCAATAGCTTCGATTTGCTTCGGGATACGATATACAGTCTGCTAATTCATCCCTTGTGTTTCCGTAGCTACCAACATGATTAACCGCTTTATAGTTTTCATACTAATGTGTTTGCTCCTTAACTCGGGGATTGGCTCTGCTCAATCCTCTTTCGAAAAGGAGATTCAGCCTTATCTTAAAACGTATTGCATCCGTTGCCATAACGCAGAAAAGCAAGAGGGGGATTTTCGGATTGACCGTTTATCACCTGAAGTTGGAATGAAAGACGCTTCCCATTGGGCCGAAGTTATTGAGCGTATCAGTTCGGGCGAGATGCCGCCCAAAGAGGTTAAGAAGCGCCCAACAGCAGACGAAAGCGCAAAGGTTGTTCAGTGGCTTGCAGCACGCATTAAAGAGGGCGAAGCCGCTCGCTTGGCTAAGCGGGCTCGCGTTTCATATCACCGCCTAACGCGTGAAGAATATGTCAACTCCGTGCGAGATCTGATTGGCGTTGAATACGATGCAGCCGATCCAGGCGGTTTACTTGAAGACCCCGAATGGAATGGCTTTGAACGATTAGGTTCGGTCCTTACTCTTTCTCCAACGCACATTGAAAAATACATGATTGCGGCGGAAGCCGTGCTTGCTGAAGCCTATCCCGATAAGAAGGTTGAGTATCGCGACTTAAGCACTCGGGCTGCCACCGTACGGCCCAAGCAGCCTCACTACGAGCGTTTGGAAAAAGCGGGCCAGCTCGATAAGGTGCGTTTTCCGCTTACCACTGCTGGTGAACTCTTTCGTGCTTCAAGCCCCTTCCATGGTTCCCCTGAGCGCGCATTCCCCGGAGCTGGTATTTATGAAATCAGCTATACGGTAGTCGGATTAAAACCAGAGGATCAAAGGCCGCCACGCATGCAGGTGTACGAGCACAAGCTCGATCGGATCCTGTTTGAGCGGGATATCATAGCCCCTGAAGATAAGCCGATTACCGTCACCTTTCGAACCCATCTCGTGCGTCCCCCCGAAATTCATGTGATCAACATTGCTGCGGGGCCACGCCATCCGCGAAACAATTCGGATAGTAGGATTCCGTTTGTCACCACTGCTGATCCACTCGCACCCTGGCAGATGAAGATTGTTGATCAACAGGGCCTGCCTAGGGTTCCCATTCTTATCCTAGATTCGATTTCTATGCGGGGCCCCATTGTGACCGAGGAAGAGCAACGCAGGCGTGATGACTACATGGCGAAGACGCCGGGGAACATGGATCAAGCTCGTGCTGGACTCGAGGCCATGGCAAAACGAGCGTTTCGACGACCTCTAAAAGAGGGTGAATTACAAACCTACATGAAGATTGTGGAGGGAGAAATCGCCGCAGGTGCAAAGTTTGTCGATGCTACCAAATCAGCGATGACCGCAATCCTCTGCTCGAAAAGTTTTCTCTTTATGGCAGAAGGCGATCAGAGTGCAGAACGGCATACCTTGAACGACTGGGAACTCGCATCGCGATTGTCCTATCTCGTATGGAGCACCATGCCAGATGATGAACTTTTGAAAGTAGCGCAAGAAGGCAAGTTGCACAATAAGGATGAATTACAAAAACAACTGGCGCGATTGTTGGCCGATCCTAGATCGCAACGCTTTACGAAATCGTTTCCGACGCAATGGTTGCGATTGCGCAAAGTTGGTATGTTTGCGCCCGATAAAAAAATCTATCCTAATTACGATCGCCATCTCGAGAAAAGTATCATCGAAGAACCACTCGCATTTTTTAGTCAGGTGTTGAAGCAGCGTTTAACTCTGCGTGAATTTATCGACTCTGACTGGACGATGGTAAATCCTCGCCTAGCTGAGTTCTATGGTCTGCCCCCTGTTTCTACAGATGACTTCCAGCGAGTTTCGCTCAAACCCGAAGATAAGCGCGGTGGGTTACTTACTCAGGCATCGATTCTTTCGCTTACCTCGGATGGCACGCGGCATCGCCCGGTTCATCGCGGTGTTTGGTTATCGGAATCGATTCTTGGTAAATCGCCACCCCCACCTCCAGCGAATGTAGACCCTATTCAGCCAAACCCGCTTACTGCTCCGAAAGCAACAATTCGCATGAAGCTGGCTGCCCATGTTCATGATGCTAGGTGTGCTTCATGCCATAGCAACATTGATCCACTGGGTATGGCCTTTGATAATTACAATGCCATTGGTGAATGGCGCACTCACGAAAAAGTAGAAGGAACCGGGGATGATCCGCTAGTGAATGCATCAGGCGTATTGCCCGATGGGCGAACCTTTGCCAACGCTAAAGAGTTTAAGCAACTATTGATGGCAGATCTCGATGCGTTTAACAACACCTTCATTGAAAAGTTGGCAATCTATGGATTGCGCAGAACGATAACATTTGATGATCGAGATAAATTAAAAGAAATCGCAAGTAAAAGTCGTGATAATAATTACCGTGTCGCAGATATTCTCGAGGCGTTTGTGCTCTCGGATCTATTTCAACAACGTTAACCAACAGGAAATGACATGAACATTCTAACCAATAAATGGCTCCTTAGTCGCCGTCATCTCCTGCGTGGTATAGGTGCAAGCATTGCCCTACCAATGTTGGATTGTATGCGTTTGCCCAGCCATGGTGCTTCAGAGCTTCCCAAGGCGACCTCTCCGAAACGCAGCGTCTTTCTTTATATTCCTAATGGTGTCAATACACTGAGTTGGCAGATCGAAAAGGCGGGCGCTGATTATGAACTTACGACTCCGCTAAAATCTTTGGAGCGTCACCGCAACGAAGTCACCCCCATCAGCGGGTTGCACCATCCCTTGGTTATTGGCAAGGCTCACAATTGCGATCAGGTTTGGCTGACAGGTGCGAATGTTCCCAGTAATGGCGGGGCGTTTCGAAATACCGTTTCCGCAGACCAATTAATTGCAGAGGTGCAAGGCGAATCTACCCGCTTCCCATCTCTCGAAATGGCAATTGACGGATTTTCGTTGGCATGGTCCCGCGATGGAATTCAAATTCCATCTGAGCGTAATGTGAAAACTATTTTTGAGCGTATGTTTGGTGAGCAACCAGGCGGGAAGAACGCAGTTCGCCGTCGCTTGAATCAGCGGGGCAGTATTCTCGATGCCGTGCTGGGGGATGCCCAAAGCGTGAACAGCAATCTTGGAACGGAAGATCGTAATAAGTTGGATGAGTACCTAACTGCGGTGCGTCAGGTAGAACTGCGAACCAAAAAAGCTGAAACCTGGCTCGATGTGCCACGACCTAAGCTCGATAATTCCGTATCAGGGCGATTCACCCGTCAGATGAATCATGATCAGGTCCGCGAATATCACCGTGTGTTCTATGACTTGATGGTGCTTGCACTTCGTACCGATACCACTCGCGTGATCACTTGCATGATTGGCAGTGAAGCCAACGGCGGGGCCATTCCTGATATCGGCATCTCGCAAACCCGTCACGGACTTTCGCACCATAATGGCGACCCAGAGCAACTTCGCCGCCTGACTCAAACCGATACATTCCATGTCGAACAGTTAAGCTACTTTCTCGACCAACTAAAAGCGCATCAAGCAGAGGATGGCAACCTGTTAGATACTACACAGGTGCTATGGGGTAGCGGTATGTCGTATGGCCATAGCCATGGGAATGCGAACCTTCCGATTCTTTATGCAGGGGGCAAAAAACTCGGTGTGAAGCATGGTAAGCACATCGATTTCAACCTGCCGAAGATTGGTAAATATAATGTCGCAGAAGCCAATGAACATTACAAAATATGTGGCCGCCCCGTGGATGACAAAGCACGATTAAGCAATTTGTTGCTGACTATCTTGCAACGATGTGGCGTGAAAACAGAAAAGTTCCAAGACAGTACAGGCGTTCTTTCGGAAGTGGTGGCTTAGACCATGCGAAAATTATTCACATTACTAATTACAGTTGCAGTTAGCAGTTCATTGATGACCGCCATGGCTGCAGAACCACAATATCGAACCGATGATGGTACGAATAAAAAACTGCCTTGGTTCAAGCTCGTCAGTGGGCAGTTTCCTCCGGAAGGTTCTGCGCATTACATTCAGGGTGAACTTATAAAGATTGATCACCCAGAGCGCCAGTTGGTGATTCGTGTTGATCGTAATGATTCGCAAGATCGCGGTGTATGGGATCTTCCTTTGCCGTTAGATATGTTGCCTTATGGCTCGATTTATTATCACGGTGCGCCAGCAGCATTGTGCGATATCCCCTTGGGCACGCATCTTCATACTTGGTGCTATCTAAAGGGTGAAGCTGATGACCGCCCCCCTATCGCAGTTTTCCATGATCGCATTTCACCAGAATCTGCGTTTCGACGCTGCATCCGTGTGGAAGATGATTTCAGCTATCGCATGAGGCAGAAGCAGGTCTGGAAAATTGATAGTGTTAACCTCGAAAAAAAGAAACTTCTCGCAACACTTATGCAAGATGGGAAACCAGTCGGTGGATCGAAGTCGTTTGATCTTTTCGGCCGCACCCGAGTCTACCAAGAGCGCGGGATTGGAACGCTTGAATCATTAGCGAAGGATCAGTTGGTGCAGTTCAATCTCACTTGGGTTGGCCAGTATGGGCCAGGCCGAATCACCGAAATCTATCTCGATGATGTCAGCCGAAAGTTGGTAACTAATTATCAGATGGATAGTCATCGTCAGCATATTAAGGAGCGCGGCTTGCCAGCTTGGGTGGACGCCGTTGATGATAAGAAACAGCTTGTAACCTTCACATTTTTCGATGGTGTTGATCCAACCCTATTCAACGATTTAACGAAGATCAATCCAGAGCCAATTGGCTGGCCAGCCACCTTATTCGGCAAGGGTGGTGCAAAAGATGATCTTGCACCGAAGGGTACGATGGCTGTTGCGCGGGAATCACTAATGACCTACGACCCAACAAATGATCGCAAAGGTGGCAACATTCTGAAATTCAACAAAGTACCGGTAGTTCCCGGGTGCAGCGGAGTGCAAATTCAACTTGAATGCGGCATGCTTCTTGATGGCTTTCGCCCAACGAAGATTGTCCGGTATTATCCAGCCAGTTGGCCCTTTATCACCATACCTATGGAAGAATCCGCCTTCGGCCGCGAATGATTGCACTAATTTCCGCACCCATATCTTCCAATCCCATTGCGTTGCAACTTTTGTCTTATTGAGCGGCGGATGTAAATCCGCTGGTGCCGTCCCTCCACCTTTTTCTTTTTCTTTCTTTTTCTTCCCCCAACTCCCAACCCTCTTCTCAATGCCTTCAAGCCCACCCACTGCGCTGGGTGGGTCTGCCTTAACTCTCAGCATGTAAAAACAAGCGACCCATGGAACGCAGTCCATAGGCTTTTACTTTTACTTCCTTCCCCCAACTCCCAACCCTCTTCCCTCCGGGAAAAGGGCCCTTCGCTTCGCTAGCCCGGGTTTCTAACTTCCACCACTTTTTACTGCCCTTAAGCCCACTTTTTTTATTGAGCGGCGGATGTAAATCCGCTGGTGCTGGCCCTGTGACTGTTTCTTATTCTTCTTTTTACTTCTCATTAATTGATAGGAGCTTGTTTAAAGATAGAGTAGTTGCGATGGGGAAGCCCCACTGCAACTACTCCATTTGCAACTTTTGTTCAACCTTCCATGGCTAATTTTCTGCTTCTGCTTGTTCTTCCTTCCGTGAAATTCCGTGTTAATCCGTGGCTAGTCTTCTGTTTTCTTGCCCATCCGGAACTGCGTGGCTGATGCTGGCGGGGTGGATTAAAATAGACTCCGGGAACGCCTTGCTCTAAAGTGAAGACACTACGGT
>CAJCCR010000246.1 GCA_903960945.1 uncultured Planctomycetaceae bacterium | reverse complement strand
TCGGGCGTGATGCCTGATGGCCGTCAGTTCAAGGATTCTGTTCAGTTCAAAACCCTGCTGTTAGAGGACCGCGACAAAGTTGCACGGGCCTTCATCGAGCATCTTTGCACCTACGCTCTTCGCAGGGTGCTAACCGTAGACGATCAAGACGACCTCAAGGCAATTGAGGCCGAAGCGAAGAAAAACCAATACCGCATCAAGGATACCATCCGTGCGGTCGCCCTTTCAGATCTGATTCGTAAACGCTAACAAGGAGAATTGCAATGAGCAACATTCTGAGACAATCCTGGTTGATCAATCGCCGTCATGCATTGCGTGCGTTAGGTAGTTGCATCTCGCTTCCGTTTCTGGAATGCATGGTGCCGCTTCGAGCGATCGACCAACAGGGTGCATCGCCTAAGCGCAGCGCTTTCATCTACCTCGCCAATGGTGTTCATTCGCTCAACTATCAGATCACCAAACCAGGCAAAGACTACGAATTCTCTCGTTCATTGAAGCCTCTGGAAAAGCATCGCCAAGTGATCACGCCCATCAGCGGCCTGCATCACCCAGGAGCCCTTAGCCATCATCATAATTGCATCTCCGTCTGGCTGACAGGCGGCAAACTCGGGCCTTCGGATCGCAACACAATTTCTGTAGATCAGAAGATGGCAGAGGTCACTGCGAAACACACACGCTATCCTTCGATGGAGATAGCACTCACGGGTGATTCGCTTGGCTGGACTGCTGACGGGGTGCGGTTGCCTTCGATGCGTCGTTGCAGTGAAATCTTTGCATCGCTGTTTGAAGAACCAAAGGGTGGCAAGACGGTTCAAAGAAGAAACTTGCGCCGCAAAGGCAGCGTGTTGGATGCCAACCTTGCGGAAGTTCGCCGGCTCGAGCAGGCGATGGGGTCAGCAGATAAAGGGCGCATGGATCAATACCTCACCTCGGTTCGAGAAACGGAAGTTCGTACAAGGCGTGCCGATGCTTGGCTCGATACCCCGCTTCCTACCGTCGCTGCTGCAGATCGCCAGCGGACTAATCGCGATATCCCTGCAACCATGGCGGGCGACTATTTCCGCACCGTTTACGATCTTATCGTGCTTGCCTTCCAGACCGATGTAACTCGTGTCGCTACCTTCAGCTTAGGTGGTGAAGGGGATGCGTTTGCTATTCCTGAAATCGGCATCACCGAATCCCGCCATCAACTCAGCCATCACGGCGGCGATAAGGGCTACATGGAAAAACTCACCAATTATGATACCTTCGCTATCGAGCAATACGGCTACTTCCTCACCCGACTCGCAGAGACCAAAGATCTCAACGGCAAGCCTTTACTTGGCTCGACGATGGCGCTCTTCGGTAGCGGTATGTCTTACGGCCATAGCCATGGAAATGCGAATCTCCCACTGGTGCTTGCTGGTGGATCAGATCTTGGTTTGAAGCATGGCAGTCATCTCGACTTTAATCAGGGCCACTTCAAGGGCTACCAACTTGACAAGCCAGGCGAACATTATTCACTTTGCAGTCGCCCTGCGAACCCAAATGCTTACATGAGCAACCTGTTGCTTATGATGGCGCAACGCATGGGTGTAGAAACCGACAAATTCGGCGAGAGCAACAAGGTGGTTGAACTATGATGCGCATCCAGTATCCGGTAAGGTTCATAGCCCTGTGTCTCGGCTTGTCGCTGTTCACTATCACAGCGATCGCCCAAGAGAAGCCATTCCGGCCCGAAACAGGGAAGTTCCCTCCTTTGGAAAAAGCCCTCTCTTATCGGGGCGAACTTGTGTTCCTAGATCATGCGAACCGTCGTGGCAGCATCCGTGTGCAAGGGTCGGGCATGTTTTTCCGCAACGACCCGCACCCCTTCGCCATGCTCCCCTACGGCATCGTTCGCTATCATGGCGCACCTGCTGATCTTCGAGACATCCCGCTGGGTACCGTGCTGCATGTCGAGGCTTTTCTTCCACCCGACCCGAAAATATCTTCCGTGCCGGTGTTGCCGATCAATAACAGAACGGTGGATGGAAACCACAATCGAGGAGCTGGCACCGCCCCCGCAGAGAACCATGTTTTGCTTCTCGAAGACGAGCCCAGCCATTGCCAGCGCAAAGGCATGGTCTGGAAGCTTAAGGAAATGGATATCAATAACCGTAGGGGGATGATCATTGCCACCTGCGAACCGAAGCAAGGCGGAGATGGTAAGGCAGCAGAAGAAAAGATGACCTTCGATGCAGCGACCCGCATTTGGCGCGGCCGCGAACGCCTTAGCATCGATGACTTGATCGCAGAAAAAATCTGGCCCGCAGAAGGTAAGAAATCCCTAGGCGGGCAACCCGTCTTGCTGGGGGTAACCTGGAAGCCAACGCCTGATGGTGTATTCACCCAGTTTCATATCTCAGATATCTGGTTAGATGATGCTTCGATGCAAAGATCCGCAAGTAATCAAACCGAAGTGCACAAGGCTTTTATCCGAAGTCGTTGGATGCCCGCATGGATCGATTCTGTCGAGTATGGCAAGTTCGGCCGTGCTAAGGTGACCGCAACTTTGTTCGGCGGTATGGATCCTTCCCTCTACGCCGATTTCCAAAAAGGCAAATCTGCCCAAATGAATTCAGTCGAGATAACATTGAAGCATACCCATGGCGCATACGGTCCAGCCCATATGGCCTCCGCAGGCTCGATTCTTGAGGTTATGAAGATTCCCGGAGAGGCACCTTTGGGTAGCAGTGGTATTCAAATTCGTTTTGAGACGGATCTCATTATCGAGGGGATTCGCCCCGGCAGAATCGTCCGGATCAGCCCTGCAGGTTGGCCTAAAGTGGATGTGCCCCGCGAGGAATACCTCAACGATGCATCTTCCCAAGAACGCTTTCCTACCCCTGCGATCTTTTCCAAATATTAATATTTGGAAGATCTCTCTAACTCTTTCGCTTGTAAAAAAGGACTCTGATTTCTATGAAGCCCACCCCTGCCCTACTCGCTGCGCTTTTATTTGCGCTTACCTCTGCCAACAGTTTTGCTCTCGATCCCCATGTTGAAGCCGTTATTCGTGCGGTCGAAGGTGCAAAAGGTAAAGTCGAGAAGACCGAAGATGGTAAAAGCTTGAAGCTCGTCGATCTTGCCGTGCCGGGTGCCGGGCCGCATGATCATCGTAAAGTAGATCCGTACGATGCTGCTTTCTTCGAACATCTGGGTTACATCACCACGCTGGAATCGCTTAATATTATCGCCACGAAGTTTAATGATGCGTGGATGCCGAACATCGGAAAGCTCACCCGCTTGAAGACCCTGCGCTTTACCAACAATGGCAAGCTCAGCGATGCTGGCATGGCGCAACTCGCAGGCTTGAAAGATCTGGAGCAGTTCTCTTTTGTCGGCACGCAAATCACCGGCCGAGCTTACGCAAAGTTCGAGGGCTTTACCAAGCTCGCCCGAGTCAGCCATCGCGGCAGCAGTATTGATGATGAAGGGCTGAAGCAGCTATGTGATCATCTTCCTAATCTCGAAAACATCAGCCTTGCGCACGCGAAGTTCACCGATGCAGCCGCACCGAATCTTGCGAAGCTGACCAAGCTTAAGGGGCTGGAGCTAGGCACTATGAATGCTACACCACAAACTCTGAAGCACATTGCGAAACTTCCGCTTGAGTATCTGCAGCTTGGCGAAGGATTCGATTCCCCAGAGAGCATTCCTTTCATCAAGGATCTTTCTACCTTGCGACGCTTAACCTTTACCAATGCTAAGCCGCTTACCGATGCGGATCTGAAGGTCGTTGCGGGCATGAAGCAACTCGAGCAATTGGAACTTGGCAAAATCGAATTGTCAGATGCACGACTTGCCTTCTTCAAAGACTTCGCCTTTCTGAAATCCATGAGGCTGGTGCCCGTGAAAGAACCTTTCACACCTGAAACAGAAGCTAAGATCAAGGCTCTGCTGCCTAAGACTACACTGCTGTTCAAGTAGGCTGCTTGATAGATTAAATCAAAGGGGTCAGGTCTCTTTTTCAACAAAGAGACCTGACTTTTTTTTGTGCTTTGATTCGGTTCGCCCGTGAATACGGCGCTCCACCAATTGTGCAGCAGCCCGCTGCACAATTGGAAAGCACCGACCTGAAGCAGACCCCAAGGAGTCATAAAGGATGGAGTACTTTCTGGTTTCCACGGCTGAAAGGCCATGGCCGTATTGAATCACGAAATAAGATTCTTTTACGGCTATTACTGACCCGACAAAATCTTGCAACGCAAATTCTTGAACTGGGAAAACCCTTTATCAATGGGGATAAGCTCGAAATCGGCAGCAAGCGCAAAGGCTGCAAGGTAGGCATCATTCCAATGGTTGCTCGTAAAAGTCCCCACTTGAACTAGTTGCCGCCATTCGCTTTCCAAATTTTTTGGCTCATCCGAAAAGCCTATTCGAACATCAAGCATCGTTTGATCATAAAATGCCCAAACCTGACTCAAACTCAAAGTTTGAAGTGGATTCGCTCTCGCATTGGTAGCGATCCGCATAAATCCCATTTGCGTATATCTGCAAAAGTAACATCGGCTTTCCACCGGCAATCCTTCAAACCATGCTCGAGCCAGATTATGGTTTTGATGCCCATCAAACGCTAAAGCAAGCCAGACATTGATATCAAGAAGGTGCATTCCAAACAGCTTTCATCATTTCGACAACTTCATCTGTTAAAATTTGTGCAATTATTTCGCCGGAAAGTTTCCAAGTGCCGGGAATTCCACCACGAATCCAAGGCAACTTGCCTGGTTCGATTATGACTTCCGGCGCCATCTGTTGAGTCGCTAGGGGAATTGGTGGTATGGGAGACACAGCAACTCTCATTCCTTCGGGCAAAGTAATTTTGCCTTCAAGCACTACAACGCCATTCTCAACTTTTCCTAAAATATTTATACCGTAATTATCACTCCCAACCACTCCGCAATCAAGTGCAATTGGTCAATTCAAAAGGGGTCAGGTCTCTATTTCAAAAGACCTGCCCCCTTGGTTCTAAAAGAAATCCCATGATGGCGAAAAATTATGATGGACTGCAAAGCCCGCATGATTGATATTAGTCTCTAGGTCAAATATCACCCCGATAACTTTGGTGCAGTGCCAAAAAGTAATGGTAACTCCCAAGGTTCAATTTAACACAGAAGGAAACATGAAGTACTTAATCACAACTCTCCGCGTTCTGCCATTCGTTATGCTGGCAGGCTTGGTTCAATCCACCGGTCTGCAAGGTGCAGATGCACCCAAAGGAGCCAAAGAAGCGCCTAAGAAACAAGCTGTAGTATTGGGGCGGCCTTTTGATGCCCCCGGCACGCCGAAGTTCACCCGGTTCGATGGCAAGCCAGGCGCTAACCCTCCTGTTGATGTCGATGGCGATTTTCTTGTTGGCCCTGAATATGTAGCTGCACCCGAAACCAAAGCCGTCGCTGGCGTACCCCAAGGTAAGGTCGAGCAGTTTGTGATGGATTCCAAAGATTGCAAGCTCTTCAACCCAGGCATCGCCCGTAAAGTTTTTGGTACACCCGATCCCAAGAACCCAAAGACTCTCATCGTTGAAACTCATAACATCGATTACAAACGCACCATCACCGTTTATATTCCCGCTCAGTATGTACCCGGCACTGCAGCACCTTTGCTCGTCACCCATGACGGCCCCGGTTTTGGCAAGCCAGATATGAACCTTGCCCGAATCCTTGATAACCTTATCGCCCAGAAGCGCATCCCTGCACTGATTGCAGTCATGATCCAAAATGGTGGCGGTGATGCTCAAGGTCATGAACGGGGTAAAGAGTACGATAATATGTCTGGCCTCTTTGCTGAGTTCATCCAGAACGAAGTGCTTCCGCTTGTAGAGAAGAATTACAAAGTGAAAATCACCAGCGATCCTGAAGGCCGTGCGACCATGGGCACTAGCTCTGGTGGTTCCGCTGCGCTCATTATGGCTTGGTATCATCCTGAATGGTTTCGCAGAGTGCTCACTCTCTCTGGCACTTTTGTCAATCAACAATGGCCCTTCAACCCCGAGACACCTGGTGGTGCTTGGGATTTCCATGACAAACTGATTCCTAATAGTGAACCGAAACCCATCCGCCTTTACATGGCTGTTGGTGATAGGGATCTATTAAACCCAAATGTAATGCGTGATGATATGCATGATTGGGTAGAGGCTAATAACCGCATGGCAAAAGTATTGAAGGCTAAGGGGTATCATTATCAATACCTTTATTGCCTAAATTCCGGCCATGGGATTGGCAATGCGCGCCCTCAGATTCTTCCAGGCGCACTTGAGTGGCTTTGGAAGGGTTATGTGCCCAAGGATCGTTAATCGGTTTTGAAAACATCGCACCCACCCACATGGCGTATTTTGATCGTCGTTTGGGTGGGTGTTTTTTTGTCGGATACTATGCCTCGTAAGAATCGAAGTTTTAAAGGAACATTTCTAATGAATAAGAACCACCTTTTTTTGATGGCTTTTGCAATGATCTTTGTGAGTGGTGTAAACCTCCCATTGATGGCTCAGGAAAAAGATACAGATGATAAGACCTTGCGAGTTTTTATCTTTGCAGGCCAATCCAACATGGTGGGTTCAGATTCTAAAGTGAAGGACATTAAACGATTCCCGCCGTTTGCTGGTTTGGATATGCCACAGGAGAAGGTTTTATATTCTTACAATCTTGGCCGTGAAAACAAGGTTGTATCTAATGGATGGGTAGCATTGAAGCCGGTTGATAATGTGGTTGGCCCAGAGCTTAGCTTTGCCAGAAAAGTCTCGCAAGAAATCAAAGCGCCTATTGCAATCATCAAGTGTGCTGCTGGCGGAACTACCTTGGGTGGCGATTGGAACCCAGATGATCCGAGTGGCTTTAAACTTTATCCGCTGGCATTGCAATTGATTCAGTCATCCTTGGCCGAATTGGACAAGATGAAAGTGCCTTATCGCATCGAAGGCTTTATGTGGCATCAGGGTGAAAATGATATGTTCAGTAAAGAGTTCAAACCGAACTATGGTAAAAACCTGCAGAACTTTCTGGCCAAATGGCGTAGCGACCTCAAGACACCAAAGTTGAAATTCTACATCGGGGAGCTTTGCACCAAGACGGTTTGGGGCATGGATAATCGTGCTAACATGTATGCAATCAGAGTAGGACAGAAGTTCGTCACCGAAATGGATCCGCTAGCGCAATATATTCCCACCTCACATGATGCGGTTGAAATTGGTGGCGGCACAGGATTGCATTACCACTATGGAACTTTAGGCCAGCTTGAACATGGTGCTAATTACGCTGATGCTTATTTGAAGACGATTGGGAAAAACACAAACATCGCTCGCCCACTAAAGGTTTGGCCTTATGAAAAAGGAAGCGCAGTGAAGTTGTTTGTACTTGCAGGGCATCGCAACATGGAAGGTGAGCGGGCCTTTACCCAAGAACTTCAGGCGCTTGGTGGTCAAGAGTCGCTGGCGAATGATAATGCAAAAATAGCGTACAAATACAGCATTGGTGGCGGCTATAAGATTTCTGATGGTTGGGAACCTTTGGGCCCTGCTGGTTTTTATGGCACCTTCGGCCCCGAACTCAGTTTCGGGAAAACATTGCAAGGCAAAGTATCTGGCAACATCGCCATCGCTAAGTTTACGCACAGTGGTTCGCAGATGAACGATTGGACACCGCAAGGGACTGAAGCGAAAGAGCTAAACCTCTATCCGAAGTTTATCGCCTTTGTTCAAGATTCCATCAAGGAGCTTCAAGCTAAAGGCCATCAGGTGGAACTCGCAGGTGTTTTTTATCATGTGGGCGAAAACGAAATGTCGATGGGGCAATACCGGAGAGATGCTGCAAAATGGTTGCAATCCACGATCGTAAAGAGTCGGCAGGATTTGTCGTTACCTTCGCTTAAATGGTATGTCAGTCAACAGCAGCCTATTAACGAGAAGGGCCTAAATGCGATTGATGTAACTGCTAATTTGGCTGCAATTGCAGCAGCAGATTCTGCCATTATTCACATCAAGGCATTTGATCTTCCCAAACAGGAAGAGAAGTTGGTGATAACCACTGCGGGCATTGTTCAGTTGGGGGAATTGCTCGCCCAAAGTTACCTTAAACAAAAGTAATGGGAATCAATCTATGAACTTTACCTTGCGTATTTGTTTCTTCATGCTTGCCGCTTTTTTGGTAATGCCAGAAGCCGCATATTCCTGGGGCCCGGGCCATGATGACATCATGCGTGCCATCATTGCTAGGCTACCTGCCGATTTACGCAAAACCTTAACGCCTGAAATTATCAAGGAAGCGGTGCTGCATGCCAGCCATTATCCGGATAGCTTCGAGCCTTTTCTTGCCAAAGATATTGGGGATGCTGCAGTTGCGAAATTAACCGGTGCCAAGCTTAAAGTCCGCTATGATCTTCACTCCGAGCGCGGGGCTGCAATGTGCTTCATCATGCTGGTTGATGCCTTGCGCGAAAAGAATGCTGCTCACACCGCACATTGGATTGCAACGCTTTCGCATGTTATTTCTGATATGTCTGCGTGCAATCATGATCCCCTTGTTCATACTGCGACTTATGCATGGGCAGATTGGAAATTGAAGCTTCCAAATGGCAAGGATTATTCGAAGATCAATTCGTTGCTAGATCTGGCAGATACCGCACGAGATACCACGGGTGGCGCAGATGCCTTTAATGATGCAATCGCAAGGCAGATACTTAAAGATGATCAACGAGATGTTAAAAAAACACTCACGGAAATCATGCTTTATGGTCAGGAGGGGGCTGCATATTGTAATTCGCGTGGTGTCAGCATCCTTGAAGGTGCCGTAGGCTGGGTTGATAAGCAAGATATTGCTGCAAGGAATAAACTATGGAAGAACATAGGCGAACTTGGCGCCTGGGCTGTAGTGCGAACTTTGCGTGATGTGGATGTTGCAATTCGTTTTGCCCAGACAGAAATGAAACTTGAGATAACATCGGAAATCGAGAAAGCCCATGAAGGTGATGTCGCCCGAATTCTTAAAGATCGCAACATTGCTGATGAATCCTTGTATGCGCCAATTCTTCAAAAGTTAAAACCAGATCAAGCACCAGCAGTTGGCATATTGCTTGAGCCAACATGGGCAATGAACGGAGCGATGTTTGGTTTTGCAAGCCGTGTGCCATCTGTTGCCATCGCACGCACTTTGCAGCGTTCCGGCCGTTCTTATGCAACTTTTGATGTCAGGCATTTAATGGCTGATGGTTTTCCATCGCCCGAGAAAGTTCCTGTAATGATCATCGTTGCGAATTCCTACCGGGGTTATCATTCGCTTAAGTTGGAAAATTTGGAAGAGGGGTTGGCGCGCTATATTAAGGATGGAGGGCGCATACTTTGGATAATGGGAATGGCTAAGAATATTTCAAAATCGCTTGCGGTAATCGAAAAAGCAAGAAAACGACAAGATGACAAAAGTAATCTTCCGGTTACCGATGATCAATTCCTGATGTCAAGATTGGAATTAGTTGGTAGTGATCTGAATGCTTTGAAAATCGCACATCCTGCAAAAACCGGAGCAGGTTGGCATAATCCTTACTGCCCATGGACTTTTGATCTTACCGAAAATAAGTCGCTTCAACCGTTGGTGACATTACATACCGGTAGCCAATCTCAAACAGTTGGAGTTATAACTGCGGACAAGAAGATTGCTTGTATTCCGGTTTATGCGCTGACACCTTTCATCTTTGAGGGTGGTGATACCATCCCTTCCGCCCATGAACCGATGCTTGATCCTGTGTGCGAAAAAGTTCTAAATGCTTTGCTGCAGAGATTGAAATGATACGTCATTAAGTTTCAGCAGTTTAAACCCTAGGGTGGGATTGTATGATGCGTTCTTTTCTGTAAGCCAGTAGATCTTGCTGGCCTTTATATGGCGCAATTGCGTGAACACCTGGTCGAATCTGCGGTAAAGAACCCCGGCTATTAAACACACAGTGTTGCTTCTCTCGCTTCTTTGCGGTTTTATATCTTAGGCGAGTTAAGCTACAGCCTGTATTTTCGGAACACCTTTGCATGAAAGTAAGGGCAATTAGCCTTTACTTCTGCGGAAGACGCAGATAATCTTAAGTTATTATTCCCTCGCAGAATTGATGAATTAGACGTATGCGTTCGTCTTTGCAAACAATACGCATGCCGAAGCTGGCTTAGAACGAAAACCTGCCCATGAAGACTTTAAAGCCTACTCTTTTGATTGTACTTGTCAGCGCATCCACGATTCTATCAGCGGATGTCCAAGTGACCCCAATCTCTTTAGAAGCTGCCAAAGAACAGGGGCGCGCAAAATCCAGATTCTTGAAGGAAACCAAGGCAACCCCAAAAGCTACTGATGCGATCCCAAAGGCCAATGTCGCCTACTTCCAGAAGTCGGTGATGCCGATCTTGAAAAAGAGCTGCATGAATTGTCATGGCCCTAAAAAATCTGAGGGCAGGCTTCGCATCGATCAACTGAACCCTGATTTACTAACCGGCCCCGATGTTGAACGATGGCGTGAAGTTTATAACGCAGTAAGCAATTCCGAAATGCCTCCTGCTGACGAACCGGGTTACGCGCTCGCCAACAATGATCGTGGCAACATGGTTGATTGGCTTAGCGAAGAATTAAACAAGGCATCTCTCGTTCGTCGTAACACCAAGGATCATTCCTCTTTTCGTAGGCTTACCAAGTACGAGTATGATTATGCTTTGCAAGATCTTCTTGGCTTGAACTATTCGCTTGCGAACAAGCTGCCCCCAGAAAGCGTAACGGAAGATGGATTCAAGAACAGCTCTGAGCTGCTGCAGATTTCTTCCATGCAGTTTGAAACCTATCGTGATATCGCACTACGGGCGCTGAAGCGGGCCACGGTAAGTGGTGGTCGTCGTCCGGAAGCTGTCACCTACATCATTTCAATGCAGCAAGAGATGGAAAAGGCTGTAGCTAAAAAAGATACTAAAGAAGTTGTGAAGGGTAAAAAGAACTCGAAGAGTTCGAAAAATCAGCAGCAGTTACTTGATCAAAAGACTGGCGAGAGCATGCCATTTCCCGCTGTAAAGTTTGCACCTAAAGCAAACGCTGTTGCTGGGCAAACGCCAGATGTTTCGCCAGTTGTTCTGCTTCTTCCATCATCCAACGAATTGAAATTGGATCTGGATCGCTTTCTTCCCGATGAGGGGAATATGCGCGTTCGTATCAGGGCAGGCCGTTCGACCATGAACCCTGATGAATACGCAAGCCTGCGTCTGATGCTAAGTGCCCACACCAGCAATGATGCCAACTTCTCGCAGGTGATCAGTCAGCGAGATATTCCGGTTACTGCATCTGCAGATAAGCCCGAATTTATTCACTTCGATATTCAATTAAGCGATATCCAGCGCAACCCGTTTCGGAAACTCCCCACAGCATATCCCAGAAGAGATGAGTTCCTGCATATTCAAAATGTGTCCAACGCATTTAAAGGGGAAGACAAACTTAGTGTTCTGATCGACACCATTGAAATCAGCGCTCCGTTCTACGAGCAATGGCCGCCGAAAACTCACACCAACATTTTTATCGAAAGTGCCAACAAAGGTAACGAACAAATCTATGGCCGTGAGGTGTTGAATCGATTCCTAAGAAATGTTTGGCGTCGGCCTGTTACCCCTCTGGAAGTCGATCAGTTCATGGGTCTGTTTGCGAAGTACCGACCTGGGTTTTCGACTTTCGAAGATACCATGGTGGAAGTACTTGCAACAGCGCTGGCCTCGCCTGAGTTCCTCTACCTGACTCAAAGAGCTTCGACAGATAAAACTAAAGCTGCAAGTATCAGTGAGCTAGAACTAGCGAGCCGACTATCTGTTTTTCTGTGGTCCAGTATTCCTGATGATGAACTGTTGAAACTCGCAGAGCAGGGTAAGTTAAGAAACCCAGATGTGCTTGCGGGGCAAGTTAAACGAATGCTGGCAGATCCGCGCTCTAGAAGGTTCTCTCAAAACTTCGTTGAGCAATGGCTGGGATTGGATGGCTTGAATAGTGTGACTCATATCCCTGCCCCCATGAGAGATTCGATTCAGGAAGAGCCCATCGCATTCTTCGATGAAGTCCTTAAGCAAAACCGCAGCATCATGGATTTCATTCATTCTGATTACGCAGTTGTAAATGAACAGTTAGCGGCGCACTATGGGCTTACGAAGATATACGGCCCGCATTTCCGCAAAGTGCCAATCACAGCGCAATCGAATCGGGGCGGTATTTTGACGGTCGCTGCGATGCTCGCAATGAACTCCGATGGCAAAGATTCTAATCCTCTTAAGCGTGGTGTTTGGATGTTGAAACGCATCCTTCACGATCCACCCCCTCCCCCGCCACCGAATGTTCCGGAAGTCGACCTGACGAATCCAGAAATTCTAAAAATGACTTTGAAAGAACGAATCGTAGATCACCGGAACAAGGCTGCTTGTCTTTCCTGTCATGCCAAGATCGACCCGTGGGGCATTGCGTTTGAAAACTACGATGCCTTGGGAATCTTCCGCACCAGCATCAAGAACAAACCAGTCGATGCAACATCTGAACTGTTTAATCACCAGACCTTGGCGGGGATCGATGGGGTTAAGCGATATCTGCTGGCAGAGCGACAAGATCAGTTTTCTAGGGCAATAGTGCATAAGCTGACTGCATATGCGCTTGGCAGACCACTATCTTTTGGCGACCGTGCAGACATTGATAGCTTGACTACCCAGCTTAGGCAGCATGATGATAAACTTGGCGACTTGATCTCTCTGATCATCAGCAGCAACCTCTTTAATTCTAATTAAGGTTCAGGAATATATGATGAACAATAAATCTGCATTAATGAGTCGTAGGACATATCTTCAGGGTACCGGAGTTGCTCTGGCTTTGCCTTGGTTTGAAACCTTTGCGTTGGGTAAACCAAATGCTAACGACACCCCGAAACGATTCGTAAGTATCTACCACCCTGATGGTGTTGGTCTTCCGCTCAAGAAGGATCCTGCTTGGAAGGATTGGAGCTGGTTTCCCCGAGGTGGCGAAAAAGATTTTGAGTTGACTAAAGTTCTCGATGTGCTCGAACCCTTGCGCAGTGATATCACGATTTATTCGGGATTGTCGCATCCCGTTGCAAGAAAGGTTCATGGCCATTCCAATGCTGATCAGTATTTGACGGGCGCACCCATTGGCGGTCATGGCCCTTATCAAAATACGATCTCTGTTGATCAGGCCTATGCGGAGACAATCGATTCCCTCACCCGGCATTCTTCCTTGGTGATGTCGACCAATGGTGGCGTTGGCGGCCCTCGTGGTGCGCAGACCCAATCCTTCAATCGTGAAGGCAGGGCTATCCCCGCGATGAATAAGCCTAAGCAGATTTTCGACATGCTGTTTGTAACAAGTAATAAAGATGCTGCTGCAAGACTTGCGAGAAGCAAGAGTGCGCTGGATCTGCTGATTGAAAATACTCGATCGCTGGGTAACCAACTTTCCAAGCGAGATCAAGAAACCCTTAAGCAATATCTTGATGCAGTACGCGATACCGAGTTGAAGCTTGTAAAGGCCCAGAAATGGATCGACACGCCAATCCCAAAGGTTGATACCCGCAATCTGCATCTCGATGCCGAGCCTAAAGAAGCAAGGCTTTATTTTCAGACGATGTATGAACTGATCTATCTTGCATTTTTGAGTGATTCAACCCGCGTTGCGACATTTCAACTAGGCAGAGAAAATGGCGAAGGGCCACATGATCTGCTTTCACTCGCTGTTGGACTTGGTGCAGCTCATCACCTTACGCATGAAGTCAAGAAGCCAGGCGGCTGGAAGAACCTTGGCACTTATAATCGCTATCAGGCGGAAGAGTTCGGTCGTTTTGTGCAGCGCTTGAAGGATACTCCAGAGCCTAACGGTAAAGGCAATATGCTGGATAACACCTTTGCAATGCACGGCTCCGCTTCTAGTAGTTTCCACCTCTCACGCAACTATCCGATTATTTCTGCGGGCGGTAAGAACCTCGGCTTCAACAACGGCCGTTATCTTAAGTTTGGCAAAGGAAATGAAGATAATCAAGCGGGCGCAGGAATCGATACCGATTCTGGTTGGCAGGGCAAGGTTGAAGTGGAAGAGTTACCACTAACAAAACTCTTCGTCACCATCTTGCAGAGGCTTGGCGTCGAGACCAATTCGTTTGGTGGCCTCACCGGATCGTTAAGCATATAAACGCAGAAGTAT
>CAJCCR010000245.1 GCA_903960945.1 uncultured Planctomycetaceae bacterium | reverse complement strand
GGCACTTCATCAACTTTTTAAACAAAGTGAAATTGAAGTTGTCGGATTACTTACCAGTTTTTCTCGCAAGTCTGGCGCTGTTGCAATGCATGGCACAAGTAGGGGGATGGTGCAGGCGCAAGCCGATGCGTTGAATCTACCCTTATGGGAAGTTGAGTTGCCCTGGCCTTGCACCAACATTGAGTACGAAAAGTTGATGGGTGGGGCTTTTGCGAAGGCCATAGAATCGGGCATTACCCATTTGGCGTTTGGTGATTTGTTTTTAGAGGATGTCCGCAATTACAGAATCAAAACGTTGGAAGGAACTGGGTTAATACCTTTGTTTCCGATTTGGTGTGAGGAAAAGGGCACTAAGGCTTTGGCAAGCGAAATGATAGATGCAGGTTTTGGTGCACGCATCGTTTGTGTTGATCCCAAACAATTAGATCGTAAATTCTTAGGCAGGGAATTTGATCACCAGTTTTTGAGGGATCTTCCCAGCGGAGTTGACCCCTGTGGTGAGAATGGTGAATTTCACACCTTCTGCCATTCTGGGCCGATATTCGGGAAATCAATTGCCCTGCAAAACTTGGGCATTGAGGATCGTGATGGGTTTTGCTTTATGAATGTTCAGCTTGAGAAATAATCGAATCTAAACCAGATCGACTCCGGTCTCGCCTTCCACGATTTCTCCAATAACCCACGATGGAACTCCTGATTCGTTAAGTTGATTAACAATGCTTTTCGCAAAGAATCTGCTTACGATCATGACAAAACCAATCCCCATGTTGAAGACGGTATACATTTCTTTTTCATCAACATTGCCTAGGTTTTTGAGCCATGGAAATAGTGCAGGCTTCGGCCATGAATCTTTTTTGATGATCGCCCTTCTGTTGGCGGGCAGCGACCGTGGCACATTGCCTTCCAAGCCTTCACCGGTGATATGCGCCAAGCCCCGGACTACTCTACGCTTCACAGGGTAATTTCTAAGAATATCTAAAATTGGTTTGCAATAAATGCGGGTGGGTTCGAGTAGGGCTTGGCCTACGGTGGTGCCTAGTTCTGGAATCGAATCATCAATTTTAAGACCGGCTTTTTCAAACACAATTTTTCGTGCAAGGCTGTAACCGTTTGAATGAAGGCCGGTGCTCGATAAACCAATGATTAGGTCGCCTGGGCGGGTGCCATTGCCATTGATGATGCTATCTCTTTCGACAATTCCGACGCAAAAGCCTGCGAGGTCGTAATCGCCTGGGGCGTAGAAATCCGGAAGGATTGCAGTTTCTCCGCCTGTAAGTGCGCAGCCTGCATCAATGCAGCCATCACTAATTCCCTTGATAAGCGAAGTTGCAAGTTTGACATCATCCTTGGGCATTGCAAGGTAATCAAGAAAGATAACGGGTTCTGCACCCGTACAAAGGCAATCATTGACCGACATTGCAACAAGATCGATGCCAACGGTATCGTATTTTTGCATCATTGATGCAATTTTAAGCTTGGTACCTACGCCATCATTGCAGGTAACCAGAACAGGATGTTTGTAATTTCGGGCAAAAAGGCGACTGTTGAAATCGAGACTAAAAAGGCTGGCAAATCCGCCAAACCCACCCATCACCCGGGGAGTGTGAGTTCGCTTGACCAAAGGCGCCATGGCGTCGATTGTTTGCTCGTACAATTCTAAGTCCAGCCCAGCCGACTTGTAACTCATCGGAGCTTTGTCATTCGGACTCTTAGCCATGATGTTAGTCTCCCCAATTTTGATGCCCAAATCCCTATTGGAATGATATAGGAAAGTTGCAAACTGGAAGGAGTCTAAATGCGTGCAATAAAATCTTGTCAAAAGCTGGCATCGATGAAAATGTTGTGATAGTTTGCTAGGTAGTAATAACTGAGACGGTTAAATTTTTAAGGATTTATGGTAATGACAACAATTGTAGCGGCTTTTGCAGCCCTTTGTTTGGCAGCAGCAGATGATAAGGGTTTCTTAGATCTTGAATACAAAGATGATACAGGCAAAGCCTACAAATACGTATTGTTTGTACCCCATGATTACAAGCCTGAGAAGGAATACCCCCTTATGGTGTTCCTGCACGGTTCAGGCGAATCAGGAACCGATGGCAAAAAACAGGCACTGACCGGATTGGGTAACGCAATCCGCAAACAGGAAAAATCCTTCCCTTTCTTTGCGATTTTCCCACAGGCAAGCGAACAAATTGCTGCTCGTGGAAAATGGGCCTTTGGTTCCCCTGACAGCATCCGGGCGATGGCGATACTCGAGAATACCAAGAAAGCCTACAAGATAGATTCTAAGCGGATTTACCTTACAGGGCTTTCAATGGGTGGTTATGGCACATGGAGTTGGGCTCAAGAAAAGCCTGAACTTTGGGCTGCGATTGTTCCCATTTGCGGGGGAGGCGATCCTGCTTTAGCAGAAAAATTCAAGAATATTCCCTGCTGGTGTTTTCATGGCGATGCAGATAAAGCTGTACCCGTTGAAAGATCGCGTGTTATGATTGAAGCCTTGAAAAAAGCGGGCGGCAATCCAAAGTATGATGAATACCCAGGCGTTGGGCATAACTCGTGGGATAAGGCTTACGGAAATCCTGAACTTTATTCCTGGATTTTAGAGCAAAGGCTTAAGTAATCGTGTAGAAATAGTGTTCCTTGTTAAATCCTATTTAATTTTAGATGGAGATTTTAGAATGGCTAAGAATGAGTTCAATCGAAGAAACTTCCTTCAAACCAGTGCGATTGGCGCTTCGGCTTTAAGCCTTTCCGCTGCCAGCGCAGCTAGGGTTTATGGCGCAAACGAAAAAATTAACATCGCATTCTTGGGCGTTGGTGGCCGCTGCCAACAGCACATCGATGTAATCCTTCAGATGCAAAAAGAAAACAAGAATGTTGTTCCCGTCGCTGTGTGCGATGTTTGGGATGGCGATCCAAAGTTGGGTAATGGCAAAGGCCGTGGTCTTTATCCCTCTGCAGAACGATGCGGAATTAACGTTAATGATAAGACCCGGGTTAGCAAGGATTACCGCAAAATTCTTGAACTCAAAGATGTTGATGTTGCTTGTATTGCAACCCCTGACCATTGGCATGCAAGAATGTCCATTGATGCCATGAACGCAGGCAAGGATGTTTATTGCGAAAAACCAATGACCCGAACCATTGCTGAAGCTCAGGAAGTGGTTGATGCTGCCAAGAAAAACAACCGCGTGATGAGCGTTGGTGTGCAATCGATGGCCGATCCAACATGGACCGAAGCTTATAACTATGTTCGCAGTGGAAAATTAGGGAAAATATTCCAAGGGCAGACCAGTTACTACCGTAACTATCTTGGTGGCCAATGGCGTTACTACCCGATTACCAAGGAAATGAACCCCAAGACAATCGATTGGGAAATGTTTTTGGGTAACAAGTTTGAATGCGCAGGCGCAAAAATCGGACCTTCTTCCAAGGAAGTTCCTTTTGATCGTGCTGTATGGGCTCAATGGCGTTGCTACTGGCCCTTTGGCGGTGGCATGTTCACCGATCTATTCGTGCACCAAACCACACACCTTATTTCTGCAATGGGTGTTCGCTATCCTGCACGCGTTGTTGGCGGTGGTGGTATTTATCTTGAATACGATGGTCGTGATGTTCCCGATGTTGCAACCATTGTTGCTGATTACGATGAAGGTTGCCAAGTAATCATTTCCGCAACCATGTGCAATGACACCCAGTTGGGCGAAATGATTCGCGGTCGCTTGGGAACGCTTAAGTTCACAGGTGGTGGCGATTACATGAAAGGCTTTGAAGTCTATGGGCAAAATATTGCAGGCGGCCCTGCAAAGCCCAAAGAAGGCTTTGATAAACCTATCCATACTTTCACCAACGAAAAGAGTGGGAATGCCACTTATGCGCTGTGGTCTAATTTCCTCGATTGCGTTAAGGCTCGCAAACGCGAAACCCTCAGCACTCCAGAACTAGGCGCCGCTGCATTTACCACGGTTGCGATGGGTGTTCAAAGCTATCGCACAGGCAAGGGCCTCTTCTGGGATAAATCAGCCCGTAAGCCTATCGATGCTGATTCTTCTTGGGCTACCAAGTTGGAAGCACGCAGCAAGCAAGGGGGCAAACCTAGCCAAATCATTGGTTGGCAGGGTGGGGAAAGTGGCAGCGTAGTGGTTCCCCCAGACTACATGAAACTGGGTGGTCCTTGGATTAATGGCCAAGACCCTTCCGAATCAGGCGCCAAGAAAACTTCAATTTCCACACCCAATGTTTCTGATGAAGCTGTAGTTGCAGAAGCAAGTAATTCCCGATCTGGGATTTTGTCAAAACTTCGTCGCAAGCTGAAAGGTGCGGCTGAATAGTTGGACTCGGCTTAAAGGTGTTATTTAAGTGCAGCCGGGTTCAAAGCCCGGCTGTTTTTTTAGGAGTTATCCCATGTTTCGTTTTCTGTCTTTTGTCTTGATTGGAGTCGCGACTATTTCCTCTCAAATTCTATTTGCGGAAGATGTTAAATCATTGGGAACGGTTTATGTCAGTGTGGGGGGTGATAATAAACTTGCATGGTTTAATCTTGATGAGAAAGGGAAGTTGCAAAAGGGCGGTGAGATTATGACCGATACCGGCCCAGGACCCATTGCGATCAACGAAAAACAAAAACTCCTCTACCTTGGGATAAGAGGTGCGAAAAGTATTTCGGCCTACAAACTTTCCAATAAGGGCACACCTGAGTTTTTAGGGGGTAGTCCTATCTTTGGAAACCCTGTTTACCTAACTCTTGACCCTTCTAAAAAATGGATTTTAACTTCGCATTACACCGAAGGAAAAGCTTGTGTTTATAAACTTGATGCCAATGGAATCCCAACAGGTTCAGCCATACAAATGCTTGATGCCATCAAGAATCCCCACAGTATTCAAATCGATAAATCGAATAAAATGGTTTATGTGCCTAACACCGGGGCGGATAAGATTTTTGTTCGCAATTGGGATGCCACTAAAGGTATGATTTCAACGGATGCAAGCAATGATGTGGATTCAAAAAAGGGCAGTGGCCCAAGGCATTTTGCCTTCCATCCCATCCTTCCTGAAGTTTATTTTGTCAATGAAAAAGATAGTACTGTAAGTGTGTTTGATAAGGATGAAATTACAGGTAAATTAAAACACCTTCAAACAATCAGCACCTTGCCTCAAAACTACCAGGGCCCAAATACCTGTGCCGACATTCATGTTACTCCCAATGGGAAGTTTGTTTATGCATCCAACCGTGGGCATAATAGTATCGCTGGTTACCGTGTAGATGCAGGCTCAGGAAAACTTGAGGCTATCGAGCAGACGGTGACAGAGAAGATTCCAAGAGCTTTTAATATCGATCCCACGGGAAATTTTTTGGTAGTTGCAGGGCAAGATTCAGCAAAAATCGCAGTATTCATGATTGATAATCAAAGTGGGAAGCTTACACAAACAGATTCGGTTGAAGTGGGAAAAGGGCCTGCTTGGGTTGAGATTGTCGCCCGCCCTTGATTTTGTAAGCCGATACTCGCCTAATCTTATTTAAACTGTTGGACATGCCTTTGCTTAAATAGATTTTCTGTTAAAGTTACTGATAAGTTTGTTGGTGATATATTTGTAGGGGAAAGTTTAGAAGGGTTGAATCTAATTTGTTTAGTGATGTGAAAGATAAATTTGAAATTGCCTCTATGCTCCAAATTAGTGCTCTATTTTTTTTTGCCCCTCAACTTTAGAAATAATATTTGAATGAAAATAAACTATGAGTGGCCAGGAATTGGTGAGATTAGAT
>CAJCCR010000244.1 GCA_903960945.1 uncultured Planctomycetaceae bacterium | reverse complement strand
TGGTCCAACGGATTTCTTCCAGGCGAACATCAAGGCACCTACATCAACCACTCCAACCTCGATCCGCGAAAGATGATTCCCTTCCTCGAAAACGCAAAGCTCTCTCCCGCAAACCAAACAAAACAAATCGAACTCATGAGGCAACTCAACCAAGAACACAGCAACGAACGAAATGCCGACCCCGCACTCGAAGCCCGTATTCGCTCTATGGAAACAGCCTACCGCATGCAGCTTGCAGCATCGGATGCCTTCGATATTTCCTTGGAACCAACCAAAACCCGTGAGATGTATGGCAAAGGCCACTTCGCCAACGGTTGCCTTCTCGCCCGCAGACTTGCAGAACGTGGCGTTCGCTTCACGCAACTTTACTACGGTAATGGCCAACCTTGGGATACCCACAGCAACCACACCGCATCCACCCGAAACTTGTGCAAGGATATCGATCAACCCATTGCTGCATTATTAACCGATCTGAAAAACAGGGGGCTTCTCGACGAAACCCTTGTCGTCTGGGGAGGCGAGTTTGGTAGAACTCCCACCACCGAAAACGCTGATGGCCGTGATCACAACCCATGGGGATTCTCGATGTTCATGGCGGGTGGCGGAGTTAAAGGTGGGCAAGCCTACGGTGCAACCGATGACTTCGGTTTCAAATCTGTCGAAAACAAAGTGCACATCCATGACCTTCATGCCACCATCCTTCACCTGATGGGGCTTGATCACGAAAAACTGACTTACCGTTATGCGGGTCGCGATTTCCGACTCACCGATGTGAGTGGGCATGTTGTTTCAAAACTACTACAGTCGCCTAAAACACAAGTATGATTCACTCTTGCCCCAATTTTCTTTCAGAGCCGGACGCGTTAGCGACGGAAATATATTCTCTTCCAATGAGCAGAGGATGTTAATCCGCTGGTGCGTGCCCTTTTGCGAGGAAAGAGCACCGAAAAGAAGAAGAAAAGTGGCGATCTCTTTTCTTGACTTGTCTTCCTTTGCGTACTTTGCGTCTTGGCGGTGAGTGTTTTTAAAAGAAGCAAAGCAGTCTTACCGCGAATACGCAAAGACCGCGAAGAGGCAAAAAAATAGCTCCCCGGGTACACTATCAGCACCAGCGGATTAACATCCGCCGCTCAATAAAATAAAAGGGTCCCTGAGCTTGCCGAAGGGGCTCTGAAAGCAACCATCCCTGACACTTCCGGCTCTGATGGATTTTTACGCAACCGGTAAGGGTAAGTCCTTTGATAATGGGTGACATCTATTTGCGTTCTTTGAGCAACTTGGTCACATGCTCCTTCATTGCAATAGAGCTTACCTTATGGTTGAGAACTTTTTGTGCTGCCGCTTCAAGTTCAGAAATCGGAGTTTCTGATATGCCATAAAGTGCATCGAAGTAATCCAAAGTCATCATCGCTCCAAAAACACTGACTTCAGCAGGATCTAATACAGGGCGCAAAAGCTTGATCGCTTCTTTCCTTGCACCCAGCGCTTCGGCAGGCAATTTAAGAGACTCAAAATCTGTTGCAATGCGATTCCAAAGCCTGCCCTTCTCATAAAACGCAGCTACTAAAATCTGATCGCTTGTTCGTTTGATTGCTGTGCGATAATCCATCTGCCTGCGTGCAAACTCTGATGCCATATCATGAACTTTGGCCCGATAACTCAATGAGGAATAAGGCAATGCAACCGCCTTCACGAACAATGCATCCACCTCTTCAGTTCCTGATTTAGGATCTTTAACCGTTGCCTCCATGTTTAATAGCATTGCATTTTCATACTGATAAGTGCTTGCATTAGCATCAAGAAGAACAGATTGAGTAAGCACTTTGGCTTCAGGATATTTTCGCTGGGATATCGAAAGGGTGGCAAGAAGGTTTGCTGCTTCTAAACGATAAAGCACGGGAGATTGTTCAGTGCGATAACTATTCGCAAGCTGTTCCATTTCCTTGGGCTTGCTACGATAGGATTTAATAAACTCATTTCGGAAGTTGCTGAAATGTGCGTTGCTGGAATTACCACGGTTCATGCCAGCATCGATAGTGATGAAATTGGTTCGTATCCAAGCTTTAAGCAGACCCGCTCCATAGGCTCTCGCCATATCTGAATCAAGTGCTGGCCGTACCTGCGTGTATGGCACCTCAAGCGTCGCTGCCATCTTGCAAAATCCAAGAGTTGCCATGTAGTGCGAATTCATTTTACGATTAACAGAACCTGGCTTGGTGGGATCAACAAGAAGGTTTAAAGGCGCCATCACTTCTTGAGGGCGCTCTTCTTTAATCCAAGAAATCCATTCGTTGAGATTATCTTTAACATGAGGAACTCCAAGGCCGAGAAAATGCATGGCTTCATGTATATCTCCTCTAAGCGCAGGGCAGTGAAAATCGATTGCAAAATGAATCTTGTATTTGTTGGCTATATCAGAGATAGCCTGAATTTCAGGATAAATTGGGTTATCGCCATAGTCGCGGTTATGATCATGGGGCATGCGATTTTTACCCTGATCCCCTGCTTGAACACCATCTTTGTCCACAATAGGCACAGCAAATAAGACATAGCGTTTACGAAACTCTTTACCTGCTAGTGATTCGGAAAGTGCCTCTTGCAAAAAACCCTCAAGCACATAACTTGCAGTTGA
>CAJCCR010000243.1 GCA_903960945.1 uncultured Planctomycetaceae bacterium | reverse complement strand
TCACGTGGCCCCTAGATCGTTCCATTAAGAAAAACAGGGTGTGATTGATTGCACAAGCTAGGTCAGCGTAAGAATTGGTGCGAAAAAGTTCGCTAACGGAACCATCTGGATTGAGGGAGCAAATTTTTCCACTTAGGTTGGGTTCTGCAAGAGACGCAAGGATGCGCTTAGGTTGTAATTGATTGGAAGTATATGTGTTTAGATTAGTTGAGGCGTTTTTGCCATTCCATGCGGAAGCGAATAGTTTTTGCAGTTCTACCGCAGAAGGTTTTTCTTTCGCAAGTTCCTTTTCCGAAGCTTGGTCTTGAATCAATTCGTTAAGTAGCCCTGCAATTGGCATCAATTGGTTTGTTTTCAATTCGGGTAATAAGGTTATTAGTAACCCAATCGCTTTTTTGTCTTTTTCTTGAAGAAGTGCAAGGAGTGCGTTTGCTTTTACGATAGCTTGGTCGTCAGTTGAAAGTTTTCTGAATGCAATCCCGTTGGGATTCCCAATTGCAAGTACCCGGGCAATAAGGATTCGGCTTTTGATATCATTAGATTGCGAAAAATCCTCAAGTTTTTGTACCAATGTTGGGTTTGATTTTATTGTAATACTAAAAGCATCGAGCAATGCTTCGGAAGTCAGGAGATCAAGTTCTGGGGTATCTGCTATTTTGCTAAAATATTCGAAAACCAATTCAGAGTTCGACTTTCCCAATAGTCGGATGATCGCTGTTTTGAGAGCGATTGATTCATGTGGAGATATTTGTTCAAGGCAGTCAGACGCCCTTTTGGCAACTTCGATGTCCTTGTTTTTGGTCGCTTTTTTTAATTCAAATATTGCGAGATTGTTAAGCTTTAGTAGTTCTCTGGAGGCTTGCTCTCGAACTTCAAAGCTTTCGTTACCAAGATCAATAACCCATTTTGAAGCTTTTATTCCGTTTGTTACATTTGGAATTCTGGATTGTAGCCAGTTTTGAATGTCCTTGGGTTTGGTCGATATACCTGATTTTTTTATTATTATATCGTCCCAATAATTCACTTCATCTTCAGGCCATCCCCCATGTGTAACATTGCAGATAAGAACGAAAAAAAGCAAGGATTGCAGAAGACTTTTACTCATGGTCTAAATGCTCGGGTAACCCTGGTGTTTGATTTGTACAACCAGATTTCTTTGCCTTTTGGGTCTATTTCTAGGGCTTTCATTTGCGTCATTGATGTAATAAGAGTGTTTCCGTTTGGCAATCGAACAGCGGCTACAGGTTGCTCGCATTCAAATTGCCATACTTCTTTCCCTTCGTTGTTAAATTCAATAACCCTGTTGCCATAAACTTCAGTGATGAGGGAATTGCCGTTGGGAAGAATATCAACTTTCCCGCCCGAGGTTCTAACATCAATGTCGTAAGTAGCGACAGGTTTCTTGTTTTTATCAAATCGGACGAACTTTGCATTTCCTTGCGGGGTGCTGAGGACAAGGCAAAGATCTCCATTGGAAGCAATGTTGGCTTTCATAATTGGTTCATTATTGGGCGGAGTAAATTCCGATATTTCTTTGCCTTTTTGGTCAACAAAAACGATGTTGGATTTTGAGGCGATAAAAATGGATCCATCATCAAGTTTTTGTACTGCCAGTGGGCCATCAATTTTCTTTTCCCAAATTATTTCTCCCTTTTTATTTCGTTCTGTAACTTTGTTTCCCTGATGTTCCGCCACTAAGACTTTTTCATCAGGAAGGATTTGGGCATCGAGTGGGAATTGCAGGTTGTCGATTTTCCAAAGAATATTATTACTAGCATCCAGCATAATTATCTTGCCTACATCTAATAAAACAACGAGGGTTTTCCCCATGTTTTTGGCATTAAAGGCAAGCTGAGCTTCAGGGGTTTTTGAAATATCCGTGGTTCGCTTTGCCCATTCTTTTTGCAGTTCAGGCTGAGGAAGTCCAACAGGGGGCGGGTTCGTTGGTAGTAATTTTCTAAGCAAATGATCGAGTAGCGAAGATTCCCATTGGCTTACAGAACCAATGCTGTTGACGAGTGGCTCGATAGATCTTTTATCGCCTAATTTGGCAAAGGCTAGGGCGACTTTATAACGCACTCGTGGTTCATAAGAGTTAAGCAGTGAGAGTGCTTCTTTCTTAAACAAATCCGGGTTGATATTTGCCAATGCTTCTGCACAGAGCGTTTTTGCCATGGATTTATCACTACGAATCGCATCAAGGATAATTTTCGAGGGGGTTCCATTTTCTGAACCGGTAGCAGTGATTGCGTTGATTAAATCTTCGGTGGTTTGATCAAGTTCTGAAAACTGTGAATAGCTTATTAAAGCTTGTAGCGCGCCTTCAGGTTTCTTTGTGCCCAATAATCGAATTGTCGCTGCTACGACGAATTTTCGCGACCCTTCTTCGATTTTTTGAATGCAATCTTTTGCCCTTCGAGATATTTCGACATCCGGATTTTTAGAAGCTGTTTTTAAATCAGGCAACGCTGCAATTCCAATTGCATTCAGGGTTGCAGAGGTTTGTTCGCGGGTTTCAAAATTGTCATCCCCTAATTTTGCAATTAGAGCCTGGATCTGAGTGGTGTCAAATTTATCTTCAGATCGGCGGGCTAAAAATTGAATCAATGAATTCCCATCTGTTTTTAAACCAGCATCTGCAAGTGTTTTTTCATCTTCAGTCGTGTTATCCAATGCGAAGGGCAATAACACTGCCAAGATTAATGCCCCTAATTGTCGTACCGGCATTTTAATAGCCTCCTGGCTTGGTTTGTTTATCTGGTTCGAATCCTGAACACTGGGTGAAGGGCCTGTTTTTCAGAAAGTTGTTTCCCTGTTCGGTCAAACTCGATCAGTTTTGGGGGAACAGTTTGGGTTGCGATGAGAATATTTTTATTCGGTAACCTTACTGCAGCAGTAGGTTGATTGACCGTTATGTCCAAAACAACTTTTCCTGAAGGATCAATTTCTTGGAGTTTGTTATGCCAGGTTAAGGGTAGGATTACTGTGCCATCTTGAAGAATATCATTAGCATGGCTTGCGACTCCCAAAGGCAATCGGACAATATTAGATTCTTTGCCTGTGCGGTCAATTTTTAACAAAGTCATTTGGTTGGTTGCAACAAGGTAAGAACCATCTCTAAGCCTTTCAGCACTCATGATGTCGCTTTGAGGCCTTAGTAAATTAAGTATTTCTTTACCAGATCGATCAACTTCAATAATCATATTTCTGCAAGTGATAGAAGTAAGGCCACTGCGAAGCCGGGTTGCACTAAGAGGGTTTGATGTGACGGTTTTTGTCCAAAGGATTTCGCCTTTAGTGCTGCGCTCGGTGATTTTCATGTTGTGATGTTCTGTGATTAAAATGCGGCCATTGGGAAGCGCTTGTGCATCCATGGGGCCAGAAAGGCCTGTTATTGTCCAACGGGCTTTTCCATTGCGATCCAATTCGAGAACTTGATTGTTGGCAAGGCTTGAAAGGATGGTGTTGCCCTTGGAAACAGCTTGTAGGCTTCCCAGAAGGCTTTTGGTTAACGATGTTTTATCAGCATTTTTAGACCACCAAGCGAGCCATGCATCCTTAGTTTTCTTTCGGTCCGAAGGTGAAGTCGGAAGATCGGTGGGGAGGTTTGCCCCTGCGAGTTCGAAAAGAAAAGTTTCGGTATCGGAGGACTGTTCCTGATTTAAATCTGCAAGTGTGGTTATCAAAATCGGGATAGCCGTTTTGTCCGCAAGATTTGCCAGGGCAAGAGCCATGCGATTTCGAATCCAGGGATTTTTATCCGCAAGGATGGTTTTGATTGCTTCTTTGGAGTTTGCATCGTCGAATGGCAGAAGCAGAATTCCGGAAGCTAATTTAACCCTTGGGTTTTCAGCATTAAGTGATTTTAAGACTTCTGCATCAGGGGTCGATTGTTGGCGGGCATAAAGGATTGCGGATTCGAGGAATTCGTTAAATTGCTCATCCGATTCTGCGACGGGAAAGTATGCCAGTAGCGCAGGCAACAAACCTTTGGTTTTTTTAAGGGCGAGGATTCTTACAAGCGATGGAGATATGGGTTTCGATTTAGATTCCCCCATTTCTTCGAGAAGGCTTTTTGCTCTGCCTTTAATTTCAACATCCATGGAATTAGTGAGTGATCTAAGTGAAGGGACGACAAGGTCGCCGAGAGCCTTTATTTTCATCGAAGCCTTTTCGCGAGTTTCGAAATTGTCATCGCCCAACTCCCTGATTAAGTCTTTGATTTTTCTTTGATCTTCTGGGGTGGGTGTTTTTAGCGTAAATTCAGGCAGTAATTTTTCGCCATTGATTTCTGTCCACCATTTTTTCCAGGCCCCAGCGTTCCCCTTTGGGGTTCCCTTATTCTTAAGCAATTCTTGTGGTGCAAGATCTCCTGCAATTTCGAGAAGCAGATCTTCTGATTCTTGGGCTTTGTTTTCGGGAAGAATAGGGAGTAACTCAATCAGCAGTTCGATGCCTAATGAATCCAGATTCCGTGACAGGGTTGAAGCGATTAAAAACCTCACTTCAGGAGATTCATCTTTAATGTTTTTTTGAAGCAGATCTTTTGGCAGAAGTTTCTGAGCAGGAATCAGCATTTCCCACGCTAGAATTCTTTGTGTTTTTGAAGGCGATGAAAGCGCATCAATAATTAATGCGTCTGGTGTCCCTTTCTTCCATGTTAATTCGAAGAGGGTTTTTCTAGCAAAGTCCCATGTTGCCTCTTCGTCTAGGACAGGGAATACTTCAAGTATGCTTCGTATTGCCAAGTCGGGTGAACTTGCGGCTAAGGTTCGAATTACTGCGATTTCGGTTCTGCTGGATTGTGTACCCAACATATCTAAACAGTTTTTGGCGAGTGTTTTAACTGCGCCTTCAGAAGAGTTTTCCAGATTTCTTAATGCTGGCCTTCCTGTTGGCCCCATAGAGGTCAAAGCCATTATTCCTTGAGTTTGAATTTCTCTTGAGGAAGATGAAAGATCTGCCAGTGCTTTTACGATTTCAGTTTCGGTGAATGTGCCTTTTGATTTTCGGTTAAGCCAGTTTCCCAGATCGCTAGGTGCAAGAGAGAATCCAGCCTTTGTCAGATAAACCGTGTCGGTTTCTAGGGAGTCTTCATTTTCAAGTGCAAGGATTGGGCGGGGTAGAGTGCAATAGATGAAGATGCCAAAACTTAAAGCAAGGGTGCTTAGTATTTGAAAAAACTGAAGTTGCTCAACATTCCTGAATTTATTTGTCATGGGGCTTTACCTACTTTGATCGAGCGATAAGAGTTTGGTGCACTTTCGTATATTATCTTGCCATCCATTTGAATTTCAACAATTTTTGATCCGTTTAAACTTGGTGCCACTAAATTTCCATTTGGAAGTTTAGTAGGGATTCCTGGCATTGTTATTGTTGATTCCCATGTAGCCTGACCACTGAAGTTAAACTCCATGATTTTGTTGAGTGTTGGAATGCTTACAAGAACGCGATCATTTTGAGTTATTGCGCCACCATTGATGCCGAAGTTAGTGGGGAAGGGAATCCGTGATTTTGAAACTTCATTGCCTTTGGAATCGAGTTTTAAGAATACCCCATTGTAACTCAGTAAAGCGTACTCGTTGGTGCGCGTTTTGCAGGCAGCCAGAATTGTTTCATTAGGGTAGGAAAAGCTGAAGATCTCGTTCCCATTTCTGCTGACTTCAACGATTTTGTTTCTGGAAGCTATGAAAATGTTTCCATTTGATAGGCGCTGTGAAAGGAAAGGGTTCGTAGCGGATTTTTCCCAGGAGATATTTCCTTTGGTGTCTCTTTCGGTGATTCTGTTTGCGCCTTGTTCCGTGATTAAGATTTTGTTGTTTGGTAGTAAGAGGGCATCGGTTGGGTTAGAAAGATTTGCAATTTCCCAGAGAGTTTTTCCTGAAGGTGTGATCAAGAAGACTCGCCCTGATTTTTTTTCTTGATTGAACGACTCAACCACTAGAAAGTTTTTTAGTGCCTCTTGGGTTTTTGCCCCTGGAGTCAGGACTATTTGAGTTCCTTCTTTTTGCCACCATGTATTCCATGCAGCAGCATCCGCTTTGCTATCGTTTTTGCTATCAGGTGACTTATCTTTGGCGATAGCCCTAAGGGTTTGGTCTATTGTTTCTGCTTTTTCTGCGGGGACTTTTGTCATCAATTCGATAAGTATTGGAATCGCAGATTTGTTCTGGTTTTTTATGGATTCCCGTGCAACTTCAAATCGCACTCTTGCCGATGAATCTGCCAGCAAAGTTGTACACACTTTTTGTGCTATTTCATTTGAAGATTTTGCTAAAACCCTTCCTGCAAATGTTCTGATTTCCTCAACACTTGAGGTTGATGCTGCGATCAAGGCAGGGGGGATTGTGTTTTGATCATTCAGATAAAGCCCTAAGCATTCACCTAGAAGATCCTGAATATTGTCTTCATGGCAAGAAGGGATATAAGCCAATATGATTTCGATTGCATTTGCAGGCCTCACTAAAGTAATCAGCCTGATAAGTGCAGGGGTTACTTGGTTTGATTGTAATTGGAGTTTGATTGCGTTGGAATCTGGCTCGATTAGTTTTCCAATATTTAAGTCGAAGGCTGCACGGCTTAAAAGAAAAGCTTGCAGGGCAGGGTTACTTTTGAATGATTTGTTGCTGATATGTTTTTTGATCAGTTCAATGTTGTTTTCATTGAAAATCTTATCGGCCTCCGCAATCATTGCCATAGGCGCGGTTGAGTCTCGTAATACTGCAAGCAAATCTTGTTCGTTGATAGATTTCCACCAGCCTGCCCAGGCAGCTTGATTGATACTTCTTGAAATTGAATCATCATTTTTGGGCCCTTGAATTGCCCATTCGCCTGCCATATTCGCAAGTGCTGTTTCGATTAAGGAAGAGGTGTCCTTAGAATCCGAGGCCAAAAGTTTAAGGGCTGTAGGCATAGCGATTCGGTCTTTCTGTTCTAAAAAGGCTAGCACTAATCTTGTTCGGACTAAAGAAGAGGTGTCGTTCAGAAGGCTTTTCGCCATTGCAATCTGTTTTGGGTTTCCCTTACGCACTAGAATTTCTGCAGCGACAGCTCGTTTGTATGGATTAGTGTCTGTTAGTGTTTTTTCGAAGACAGCTCCCGAAGTTGTTGATGTTACAAATAAAGCCTTTAATGTAGCTTCGCATTCGTTGCGCAATACTTCTTCAGCAGCAAATGGAAGGTAAGCAAATAAAACTTCAGATGATTCTGTTTTTCCTTCAGATGCAATAACTTTAAGTGCAGAAGAAATAAGGTTTTCAGAGCCTTTCCCTTCTAGCAGTTCGATGCAGTCTTTAAGATTTTTTTCAGATGCTGTGTCTAGTATTTCGCCTGATGCCTTTTTGAGAGTTGAGATTACATAGTCGCCCATGCAGATTAAATCTTTTTTAGCAGCAAGTTTTTCTTCTGGGTTTCCCTTTATAAGTTGGGCAATCAACTTTTCGATATTTGCCATAGCAGGAATTGATGAAGAACGACCTTTAAACAGTGGAATTAAGGTTTGAGTATTAGCGGGGTTGAATCCTGCGGTTTTAAGTAATTCGCGTTCGGTTGAAAGTTCTTCGCTGTAGAGCGGTTTCAATGAAACCCAAAAGGCCAACCCTAAAAGTATTGGCAGGTATTGTAAGGATGGACGAAACCGGTTGATTGAACTCATGGTAATCGATTAATCAATAGGGTCGGTATTTCACTTTGTTGGCTACCTTTTTAAAGTTTAGACGAAATCGGTGAAGAAATGAAACAAGGAATGGGAGAATAACAAAAAAAGCTTCGGGGGATTGTCCCGAAGCTTCGTGCATCGAATTGTGCTGATTTGATAAGTTTTAGGGTAGGAAGACTTCGATTCGGGCTGTTTTTCTTTGTCTTGCTAAAGTGTCTTGGAAAAATTCTTCACTGCAAAAATCTCTGACTTCGTCTTTGATTTTAGTAAAGTCTGAAAGTTTTCCGTCTTTTCTTTCGTTGACTCTTATCAAGTGAACACCCATTTCTGTTTCAATCACCTCACTGATTTGCCCGGGAGCCAATTTGAAAGCTGCGCTCGCCAAAGGTTCTTCCATAGCATATTTTCGGGGGATTAATCCGAGATTCCCCCCCATAGGGCCAGAAGAATCTTGCGAATATGCTTTGGCAGCACTTGCAAAATCTATTTTATTCATCAATAGTTGGTTTCTGACATCCTGCATTTTGGCTTTAAGTTTTGCTGTTTCACTTGGGCTCATTCCAGGGGGAATTCGCATGATAATCAATGAAACCCCAACCATGGTGCCATCGAAGAAGTCTTTGTTGTTAACAAAATAATTGTAAACGTTTTCATCCTTGATTTTCGCTGCTGCGAAATTCCCCCACTGCAACTTCAGGCGCATGGTTCGCTTTAATTGAGCTTCGGTTTGTTGGGTTTCATTGCAGAGGCTTTGAATGGTTTTTCCTTGTTTCTTTAATTCCGCTGCAAGTTCTGCCATTTTTTGATCCAAAGCTTGCTCTGGAATTGCTGCAGTATTTTGTCTGATAAATTGCTGCATTAGCAAATCATCAATAAGCATTGCCATTGCATCCCGAACCATTTGTTTTCTTGTGTTTTCTGGCACTTGGACTGGGCTTGGGCCCATTTGTTTAATGATGCTTTCGAGTTCCGTACCGCTGATTTGCTCGCCATTGATATTGGCAACGGTTGCAGGGAATTTTTTAGAAGGTGGGGATTGGCCTAGGGTGGAAGTTGTTAAAATGGATAATCCCAAGCATATAGCGGCAAAATTCATTTTCCAATTCATACTAACTCTCCATATTACCAATAAAGGGTTTTTCCTTCGGGGATGGCAATAACATGAAAAAAAGTGAATGGGTAGGCCAATTCCTTTTACAATTGTTGTTCCATTCGATTATAATTTGCCAAGGTTGGGGAGTTATCCTTGTTTAACAATTTAGGAGCTAATTATGTATTTTGATTCAATGTCAAGGCGCGGGTTTGTCCAGAAGGCAGTTGCTGCATTAGTATCTGCTGGTTATCCGTTGTGGTATGCCAAGGAAACCGTGGCTGCTCAAGAAGCTAAAAAACAAGAAATTCCTAATGGCCCAGTTATGGGTGCCATCGGTATTGGAAGTCCTCAAAGTAGAGGTCGTGCTATTTACGGCGATGCTCGCAGAAATAAAGCGACATTCGTTGCTGCATGTGATGTTGAATCAAACCATCTAGCTAATGCAGTTGCAATGATGACCAAAGATGGTTCTACCGATGTTAAGGGTTTTAAAGATTTTCGCGAACTTCTTGACCGCAAGGATATCGAAGCTGTAACAATTGCTACCCCTGATCACTGGCATGCTTTGGTCGCAATTGAAGCACTCAAAAAAGGCAAAGATGTTTACTGCGAAAAGCCTTTGACTTTGACTGTCGAAGAAGCTTTGGCTGTTATGAAAGCTGCTGAAAAATCAGGCCGTACCTTCCAAACTGGAAGTCAACAACGGTCTGGCAAGCAATTCCGACTCGCTTGCGAATTGGTTCGCAATGGCCGTATCGGAAAGATTAAGCAAGTTGAAGCCCGTATTGGTGGCAACCCTGTAAGTGGAGCAATCGCCAAGGCTGAAGCTCCAAAAACTTTGGATTGGGATATGTGGTTGGGGCCAACCCCAATGGTTGATTACCTTTATGAAGCTCGTGGCGAAAGAAAAGATAATAAGGGTAATGCTAGAAAGATTGAATTCACCAATTGTCATTATGAATTCCGCTGGTTCTACAATTACTCGGGTGGCAAAATGACCGACTGGGGCGCCCATCATATTGACATCGCACAATGGGGTTTGGGAATGGATGGCAGCGGTCCTATCGCTGTTGAAGCCAAGGGTGCAGAACCTTATAAGGGTAACAATGGTTATAATTGTCATCCTAATTTCAAGGTTACCTACACTTACGCCAACGGTGCCAAGTTGTTGGTTTCCGATTCCACGCTGCCTGACACCATCGGTGATAAAGATAGCAATGGGATTTTGTTTGTTGGCGAAAATGATCAATGGATCTTTGTAAATCGTGGCAAGATTACTGCAAGTGATCCTAAGTTGCTAGAAGAACCACTGAAGCCAGACGCGATCAGACTTGAAGTTTCTAATGATCATATGGGTAACTTCTTTGAATGTAGAAAAAATGGCAAGAAGCCAATTTGTAATGCGTCCATTGGTGGTGGTTCTGTGATTGTTTGCCAAATTGGTGCGATTGCCTTAAGGACTGGCAAGAGCCTGAAATGGGATCCTAAGGCTTATACCTTTGATAATTCAGAGGCTAATGCAATGCTCAGCAATCCAATGCGTAAGCCTTGGAAGCTGGAAGTGTAAGCTTGGATTTTTATTCCAATTGGCAAGGGGTCCCACAACCATGGGCCCCTTGTTTTTTATCATGCGCTATGAATGGGTAAATCTTTCTGATGATATGTTGCTTCGTCAATGCGAGGTGGATACATATCGTGCAAGTGGGCCTGGTGGGCAAAAGCGCAATAAAACGAGTTCTGCAGTAAGAATAAGGCATCTTGCCAGCCAGTTGCTAGTGATAGCTGAAGAAAGTAGGTCGCAGCACGAGAATAAAGCAAAAGCATTGAGGCGATTACGAAAAGCTTTTTATTTGAAGTTGCGCGAACCATTAGAAGTCGGGGCAGAGGACGGATGGCTTGCTAGTCATCAAGAAATATTGCCTGCCTTAGATAAACAAGGCAGGCTTTCAGTTGGGGTGAAAAATCCTGCGTTTCTACCCGCTGTAGGTGCGCTGCTTGATATGTTGGAACTTTGTCAGGCACGGGTTAGCGATCTTGCAAAGGCTCTGGGTGCATCAACCGCATCTGTGGTAGGATTCATGAAGCAAGATGACAAGGTTTGGGAGACATTGAACCAAATTAGGCAAAAGTATGGCCAACACCTTATGTATTAGGAATTGCAGATGAGCGAACCATATGGATTTTCGTGGGTTGATGAGAAGAAACTAGCGGGCCTAGCCCGGCCTGTTTCCCAAGAAGAAATCGAATGGCTTAGAGAAAATGGAATCGATTTACTCATAACCCTCACCGAAGAAAAGTTGCCACGCAATTGGATCGATGGTGCAGGATTGATGATGATTCATGAGCCTGTGGTGGATATGGAACCACCCACTTTAACCCAATTAGATCGAATTATAAAATCGATATTAAAAGCGCACATTTCAAATATGGGTGTTGCTGTGCATTGTGCAGCGGGAATGGGAAGAACAGGAGTGGCCCTAGCTTCTTATTATGTAGCCAAGGGCATGTCGCCTAAAGAGGCGATGTCAAAGATTCGCACCTTGCGTCCAGGTTCAATTGAAACAGAGATGCAGGAAGAATCGGTTTATGAATTTTCACGCTTGCTAAAGAAGTCTGCAGATTCCTAGCTTATGCTGGTGTGCCCTTCGCTTATTGCTGTTCAAGAGATTGTAAGCAAACACTTTTATGAGCGTGCCTTTTCGTGAATAAGAAATGCGCTCGGTATATGATCAAGAATATCCAGCGCAGTCAAACTGTGCTCGCCCAATAGTCTTTTTGCGTGGTCTCCTGCTAGCCCGTGTAAATAAACTCCAAGTTTTGCAGCATCAAATGCTTGCATTCCCTGACCAAGCAGCGCTCCGATAATTCCTGAAAGCACATCGCCGCTGCCCCCGGTTGCCATTCCGGCGTTTCCGGTGGCGTTGATGTAAACGCTTTTACCATCACTTACCACGGTTCCGTGCCCTTTAAGAACCACAATAATTCCGTGAGAAAGTGCAAAATTTATGGCGAGAGTTTTGCGATCAGATTGGATTTCTTTGGCGGTTAATCTAGTTAGTCTTGAAAACTCGCCTGGATGCGGGGTGATTACAACTTGTTTGTTTTTAAATGCGGTGGGGAATCCAACGGAAGCTAAGCTGTTAAGTGCATCCGCATCTAACAAAACAGGTGTCTCAAGGCCAAGTAAGTAGTCTGCCATTTCTTTGCAGGCTTTGGTGGGCGCAGCTCCAGGCCCAAGAACTACTGCGCTGGCTCTATCTACAAATTGGCTGATTTGTTTAATTGCCTGTTGATTAAATCGCCCTTCATCATCTTCAGGAAGACCAATGGTGGTGTAGCATGGGTTCCCGATTGCGATTTCCGACCTGATGGAAGTGGGCGTTCCAATTTGAACCAAACCAGCACCACTTTTTAACGCTGCTGTGCCACATAGCACCATTGCGCCAGACATTCCTTTGCAACCGCCGATGATCAAAGTCGTTCCAAAGGTGCCTTTGTGTGATTCTGTATTTCTGTGTGGAAGTTGTGGAATGAGGTTGTTCATGGCGAATTCTTTATGCAGGAAGAACAGTGATTGCGGGTTCCGATTTTCCGAAACCGGAGAGGATTAGGATGAATTTGCCTTGATTAGAAAGTCCCATGTTAGAAACTAATTTTCGGGCATATATCTTAGGTTCTTCGAATTCATCTGCGCTAACCAAAACAGGGGTCACTCCCCAAAGAAGATTCATTTTACGCACTATGGCAGGTTCGGTAGAAAGAGCCAAGATGGGGGAAGATAATCTGGTTGATGAAACTACGGAGGCAGATTTGCCTCCACGGCTTCTTACTACAACCGCACACACATCTATGTCTCGAGTGATATTTGCAATTGCTTTTGCTACTGATTGCCTTAGTGGATCAGATGAAATGAAGTTGGCAGTAAATGCGTTAGCTGCAGACTGATAGTTTTGGAGCTGCCAAGATTCGACTTCTTTAGAAACTTTTCGCATCATTTGAACAGATTCAACAGGGTACATGCCAGCAGCAGTTTCGCCTGAAAGCATCAATGCATCCGTTCCCTCGAATACTGCATTGGAAACATCAGAAACTTCAGCCCTAGTTGGTCTTTGGTTTGTAGTCATGGATTCAAGCATTTGGGTTGCGACAATTACCGGCTTGAATACAGAGCGTGCTTTTCTTATTAAATCTTTTTGAATTATGGGGACTTTTTCAGGGTCCATTTCGACACCTAAATCCCCCCTAGCAACCATGATTCCATCTGCTTGTGATAAAATTTCGTCAATGTTAGCAACAGCTTGTGGCTTCTCGATTTTTGCTATTACAGGAATGCTCGCATTTTTAGATTGAATATAATCTTGCAGGGTTTTTACATCGGATGCGCTTCGAACAAAAGAAAGGGCGATGTAATCCACGGGATGACCTACGATGAAATCAACATCCTTTTTGTCTTTTTCTGTTAATGCGGGAACTGAAAGAGCTAATCCTGGAAGATTCATCCCTTTGTTGTTCTTAAGTATGCCGCCACGAATCACTTCTGCTATCACCCTGGTTTCGGTTTTCTCGAGAACTTTAAATTCCAATAAGCCATCATCGAGTAAAATTCGTGTCCCCAAAGAAACCTCTTGTGCAAGAAGTGCGTATTGAGAGTGAATAAGATTGTTGGCGCCCATGCAAGGATTGGTGTCTAAGGTGACGGTATCACCTTTATTGATTTGGATTTTACCATCGACAAAAGAGCCTACGCGGATTTTAGGCCCACATAAATCCCCAATAATTGTTGCTTCAATTCCGATTGTTTGAGAAATGCGCCTTATTAATTCAATGTTGGCAAGATGGTCTTCGTGCTTTCCGTGTGAGAAATTCAAGCGAAAGATTCGTGCCCCTTCAAGTATCAAAGTTTTTATTACTTGTTCATTCGAACTCGAGGGCCCCAAAGTTGCTACTATTTTTGTTTTAAATGGAATCATCTAATAAGGTCCTAATTAAATTGACATAGTTTTAACAAAGGTCGTTTTTATAATTTAAGTTACTTTTAGTTATAGATCATTTTAAAAATAAATACACCGTGGTATTTGAAATGATCTTGACAGCTTTTGTTTTCAGGGTAAATCCACCATTATTGGGCGGTCATATTTGTTGTTTTTAGATTCATTGGGGAATGAGTTTAGATTGTAACAATGCTTTTTAATTTAATGCGTTTGGGGGATGTATGTTTAATTTACATGGTAAAAAGTTCCGGGTGGGATTGGCGATTGTAGCTTTTTTTGGGTCAACATTTTCAGTTTTTGCAGAAGTTGAACCCTTAATTATGCCTGCCCCTGTGGAACAGACCAAATCCCCTGCGGAACAGACCAAAACCCCTGTGGAACAGGTTAAATTAAAAGATACAGAAACTACGGATGGAAAGCCTTTTGTGCTTCCAATTCCTTCGGACTTGCTGAAAAATAAATCAAACCCCACGGATGATCTAGCCCCACCACCCATTGCGCCTCCAATCTCCATCATTCCAGGCGATAAAGATAATGTTCTTAAAAACAGTATCGCTAAACCGGTCTCCGAAATTAAAACAGTTGAAACCGGGGTAACTGCTGGCTCAATTGATACAAACGAAGCCACTTCAGAATATCTAGAGTCTGAAAGAAATGGCAAAAGCTACAAGCTGGAAGGTTTGTTCATGACTGGTGAATACCTTTTGGTTAAACCCAGGCGTGATGCATTTGATTTTGCAATTACTTCGAGTGATAGGCTTGGTGTAATCAATGGCAATCTTAATTCGCTTGATTGGGAAACCCGCAGTGCTTTTCGTGTTGGATTGGGGTACCAATTTGCTGATGGCTGGGATGCGAGTGTAAATTATTTTTACCTGCACTCTAATGCGTCCTCTTCTTTGGCTGCCCCGAACGGTGGGGCGCTCTACGCCACCCTCACCAATAATACTTTCGATGATGTTTCTACAGCTTCTGCTATGGGAAACCTCGATATGAATGTGATTGATATTGATGTAGGCCGTACCTATAGGGCTGCAGATAACCTGAATTTTAGGTTTACAGGTGGTGGTCGGGTTACATGGATTGAACAACAGTTTAGTGCAATTTACAACGGAGGAACTCTTGGCGCAGTTAACGATTTTGTGAGTAGCCCTGTTAATTTCACTGGCGCTGGTTTAACTGCAGGCGGTGAAGGTACTTATGCCTTGAATAAACATTTTGGACTTTATGCCCGTGGGAAAGTTGCACTTCTTAGTGGAACTTTTAATAATAATTTGACTGAAACCAATGGGAACGGAGCAACCACTTTTTACAATATCAGTAATAAGTATCACGAAGTTGTTCCTGTGTTGGAAACCGGGGTAGGTGCAGTTCTAACCAAGGATCATATGCATTTTAAAGTTGGCTATGAACTTTATAATTATTTCAACATGGTTGATAGTTTAGATTTCCAATCCTTAAGTTTTGGAAAAGTTTCGAAGAGAATGAGTGATTTGAGCCTTGAAGCGTTATCCATTCAATTTGGTTTGACTTTTTAAAGTTGTAACAAAGCCAATTACAGTCGAAAAGCTGGTAGGAAAAAGCTTCCCGCCAGCTTTTTTGTTTGTTAGTCTGTACTTGCGATTTTATGTAGTGGAAAGTGGGATTATTAAGAGAAAAGCTTTTGATGCTTCATTTTACGGTTATATATAATGGGCAAGTTACTGAGCTTGATCATTTAGATGGCCCTTTTGAGATTGGTCGGGGCCCTCAAAGGGAAAATGTTCCTCGTCATACTGTAAACGATTCTTATGTCTCCGGAAATCATGTTCGAGTTGAACAGATAGAACTCGCAAAAGTCAGAATTTTAAATCTAAGTCAAAGGAATTCTATCCGGCTTGATAATGGTGAGTCTGTAAATATTGGCGCCTCCATCCAAATTTTGTTGCCTGTAACCTTATTCATTGGTGAAACTAGTGTCAAAATCTGTTTTAAAGCTGAGGAAGATGAATGCGAATTGGGCGGCGAAGATGAAGCTCTTTTAGATTCCATGGAATCTGCTATTACCCTTACTCCTGGGCAGTCCTCGGGTAGTCTTCTCGATTTAGGCCAGTCCCCCAGCCCAGAAAAACTTGCAGTTTGGTTTGAAACTCTGATTGCAGTTCAAAAATCTGCTAGTGGCTCTTTAGAGTTCTTTCAAGACACTGCACAAGCTGTTGTTGATTTGATTGGTTTAGATCGTGGCCTGGTCTTGATGATTAAAAATGGAAGGTGGATGGTTCAGGCCCGTTTTCCAGATGAAGATGTTGAGCATCGTGAATTTAGTATGTCAGTTCTAGGTAAAATTGCTAAGGAGAGAAAAACATTTTATCAAGGTGGAGCAACCCTTCAGAATGAAAGTGAAAGTGTAATGGGAATTGAAGCGGTTATCGCTTCACCCATTTTTGATAAAGCAGAAAATGTGGTCGGTGCAATTTATGGCGTACGCAATAAAGTAACTGCGGGATCGGGTGCGAATATTGGTGTGAATCCGCTTGAGGCGCAAATTGTCCAACTCTTGGCAAGTTCTGTGGGTGCTGGTCTAGCCAGGCAAGAGCAGGAAGCTGAAGCTGGGCGCTTGCGGGTTCAGTTTGAACAGTTTTTTTCTGCAGACCTCGCACGGGAGTTACAGAAAAACCCAAAGCTCCTTGAAGGGCATGAATCTGAAATCACTGTTCTTTTTACTGATATTCGGGGCTTTTCCCGAATTTCTGAAACGCTCAATCCCAGAGAAACTTGCAATCTTGTTGCTGATGTTATGGAAGAGCTCACCTCTTGCATTATGTCCTTTGAGGGAGCTGTAGTAAATTATTCAGGCGATGGGATAATGGCGATGTGGAATGCCCCTGCGCCTCAGGCTGATCATGCAATCAAGGCTTGTAAGGCCGCGTTAGCAATGGTTGCTCGGATGCCCGCAGTGCAGGAACGATGGAAGACTAAAATATCTTTCCCAGTTAAAGTAGGTATTGGTATTAATACCGGAATGGCTTTGTGTGGTAACACCGGCAGCAAGATGAAATTTCAGTACGGCGCGTTGGGGCATGCGGTCAACCTTGCAAGTCGTATTGAAGGTGCTACTAAAGTGATGGGTGTGCCCATTTTGATAAGTGGTTTTACAAAAAAAATGCTGGGCGGAGCTTTTGCAACCCGAAGGCTACGAAAAGTCAGGGTTGTTGGCATTAACGAGCCTGTAGATATTTACCAGCTTCACGCTGAAGTTTCTTCAATTGAATGGCGAAGCGATGCTGATGTTTATGAATCAGCCCTAGAACATTACGAAGCGAGAGAATTTGGCCCAGCCTGTAGGGATTTATATCCGCTCATTGCCAATCAAAATGAAAATTATGACACAGCTTCCTTGAGCCTGATGGCAAAATCAATCGAGTACCTTCGTAAGCCACCGCTGCTCTCTTTTAATGGCGTAGAAGATCTAGAATCGAAATAGTCGGCAAGTAATATAAAGCAGGTAAGGAGACCACGCATGTTTCGATGCTCACAGTTGGCTTTTGTTGCGGTTTTATCTCTTGTTTTTTTAATGATAAACCCTGGTGATAGTTTTAGCGCAGACCCGCAAAACGAAACCTTACCCGATGATTTAGGCACAAGAAAATTTGGTGCCGATTGGGAATCATTTTTAGGCAAAAACGCTAATAGCTACTCACCTGAAAAGGGGATTGCCCCATGGCCAGCTTCGGGCCCTAAAATTCTTTGGGGCGCTAGAATGGCTGAAGGCTATTCCATGCCCGCCATCAGTAGGGGCAGGGCCTTCCTGTTTGATCAAGCTAAAGGCACCGCAAGACTGCGTTGCTGTAATAGTGAAAACGGCAAAGAATTATGGTCGTTTACTTACGATTCTGACTACCAAGATTTGTATGGCTATAGCAATGGCCCACGCTGCTATCCTGTGGTTGATGGTGCACGCGTTTATATCCTTGGCCCTGAAGGCCTGCTCCATTGCATTAATATTGCCAATGGCAAAGTTCTATGGAAAATCAATACGGTTGCTGATTTTAGCGTGGTTCAAAATTTCTTTGGCGTTGGGAGTACCCCGACTATCGATGGAGACCTTCTTTTGGTTCCTGTTGGTGGCAGTCCCAAGGGAAGTGACAAAAATGATTTTGCCCAACTCAAGGGCAATGGTAGTGCAATAGTTGCTTTTAATAAATACACAGGCAAGATCGTTTATCAGTTTTCAAATGAGCTTGCCAGTTATTCAAGCCCCCTGATTGCGACAATTGATAATAGGAAGTATGGATTGCATCTTGCTAGGGGCGGTTTGATTGGCTTTGAGCCTGCAACTGGAAAGCAGGATTTCTTTTTCCCTTGGCGTTCCCGAACTCTTGAGAGTGTCAATGCTGCAACCCCTGTCGTTGTTGGCAATAAGATTTTTATCTCCGAAACTTATGGCCCTGGGTCTGCATTGTTGGAAGTTAACAAGGGTGCAATTAAGGTTCTTTGGGATGATGAAACCCGGGGGCGCGATAAAGCCATGTTGGCACATTGGAATACCCCGATTCATGTTGATGGTTTTATTTATGGTTCGAGCGGCAGGCATAAATCAAATGCTGAACTTCGTTGCATCGAATTAAACACAGGTAAAGTTAAATGGTCGGTGCCAGAACTTACTCGATGTTCTTTGTTGCAGGTTGATGGTCATTTCATTTGTCAGGCAGAGGATGGGATGCTGTATTTAATTAAAATCAACCCTGAAAAGTTTGAGAAGGTATCTGTCGCTTCGCTCTCCGCCAATGGTGTTTCCTTGCTTCAGGAACCATGTTGGAGTGCCCCTGTTTTGGCGCATGGGCTTTTGTATGTTCGTGGTAGAAATACCCTGATTTGCATTGACCTGATGCAGCAATGATTCAGCATATTTGCGGTTGGATTTTCACCATACGTACGGTTATAATAATAATTGGTTCTTTTCCCACCTGTTAACCATGGGGTGGCCATGAGTTGGAAAGTTTTTGCTTTAATAGCTCCTTTATTTTTAATTACCTCGGTTCGCCCTGTTTTGGGGGCTGATCAAAACGAACACGACTTTTTTGAAAACAAAATCCGTCCGCTTTTTGTTAGCTATTGTCACGATTGCCATAGCACCGCAAAGAAACAGCGGGGGGGGCTTTTGTTAGATTCAAAGCCTTCTGTTTTGAAGGGTGGCGAATCCGGGCATTTGTTTGTTGCAGGCAAACCAGACGAAAGTTTGTTGATGAAGGTTGTGGGCTATGATGATGAAATCAAGATGCCTCCTAAAAGTAAACTTTCTGCTTCCCAAATCGAAGATCTCCGTAAATGGATTAAAGATGGCGCTTACTGGCCTACCGAAAAAAACGTTGCTGTAAAAGCCAACACCTTTAATATCGAAGAAAGAAAAAAGCAATGGGCTTGGCAGCCATTAAGTAAATCTAATCCGAAATCATTGAGTTCAAATCCGTGGGTTAAATCTTCTATTGATGCCTTTGTGCTTGATAAAATGACCGAAAAAGGTCTGGTTCCTGCAACCCCCGCAGCAAAAGAGGCTTTGATCAGAAGAGCTTATTTTGATCTTATTGGCTTGCCTCCTCTGCCCGCAGATACCAAAGCTTTTCTTCAAGATAACTCCCCCAATGCATTTGAAAAAGTTGTTAATAAATTACTGGATTCTTCTTCCTTTGGTGAAAAATGGGCTAGGCATTGGCTTGATCTTGTGCGCTATGGCGATTCCCGCGGACATGAATTCGATGCCTCGATTCCTAATGCTTTTCAGTATCGTGATTATGTTATTCGTGCCTTTAATTCTGATGTCCCCTATAACCAATTTGTCAAAGAGCACCTTGCGGGTGATTTAATTTCTAATCCTAGATTACATCCTGTTGAAGGTTGGAACGAATCTATTCTAGGCACCGGCTTTCTTTACCTAGGCGAAGAAGTGCATTCGCCTGTTGATATTAGGCTCGATCAAGCGGATCGCTTTGATAATCGAATTGATGTAATTGGGAAAACTTTTCTAGGCCTTACCATTGCTTGCGCCCGTTGCCATGACCATAAGTTCGACCCCATTCCTACCAAGGATTATTATTCCTTGTTTGGTTTTCTTTCAAGCAGTCATTATCGATTGGCCCGTTTTCAGAGCATGGAGAAAAACAAAAAGATCGATCAAAAACTAGCTGTAATAAGAGATAGTTTAGAGCCTCTAATAAAGGCAGAGCTAAGTGATGCTGTTAAAAATGCTGCAGCTAATTTCCCTGCTTATGCCAAAGCTGCAAACCTTGGTTACAAACTTGCAAGCGGACCCGCTGTTCCTGCTTCAGTTGGCCAAGATATTCTTATTGATGATTTTGAGTCAGGCAGCTTTAAGGGGTGGAAAATCGAAGGTAATGCTTTTAGTGCTGCCCCCGTTTCTTCCAATGATCTCGCCCCTGAGCAAAAAGATGGATCGTTTCAAGGTAAGTTTCTCGTCAATTCTTATATCCACAATAAGGGGCAAAAGGTTTCTCGTTCTGACCAACCCACCGGCACTCTAACTTCTGATCCTTTTTTAATCCAAAGGGATTACATTTCTTTGCTTGTTGGAGGTGGTAGTCATATTGGGAAAACTTGTGTTAATTTGTTGGTTGATGGCAAAACTGAAATTAGCATTACAGGCAAAAATCTAAACGCAATGGCTTTAGCTTCTATGGATGTTCGTCGCTTTGCAGGTAAGATGGCCACGATTCAAATTGTTGATCAAGAAACCGTCGGATGGGGTCATATTGCTGTTGATGCTATCAAGCAAACTAATTCTGTAATACCAAATGATGCCCCGCTTTTCGCACTTGGAAAAACCAACAGAAATGAGTTGGAAAAGATTGCCATTGCCGAGAAAGTTGACACAAATATCTTGTCTGAATTTTTGACGTGTTTGTTAAAGGCTGATGCTGACCCTAAGCATCAGGATCATTTTCTTGCCAAAAAGATCCTCCATCCCGAACTGTTTCGTTCAAAAAATAAAGATGCTAGACCTATCCTTAGCGACTTGGAATTTACAGAGTCCTTAAAAAATAAAAAGCTTATCATTGATTATTCGAATACTTCGGTTTCGGATTGGATGCCCGATGATGTTACTTATGGTCGTGGCCCTGCCAAGTTAGGTGCACTTAAAATCGTAGCGACTAAACCCAAACCGGAATTCCAATTCGTTGAACATTCAGCAGCGATGATTGATCCTTTTTGGCAAGATTTGAAGTACGCAAAAGGGGCAGAAGCAGAGCCAGGTTCCCTTGGCGCTAATAGAGCGGGTAGAATTTTATCTACGCCTTCTTTTATTCTTGAAGATGGGTGGGTTCATTTTCTCGCAAAGGGTAAAGCTAAAGTTTATTCTTCTGTTGGGGCCCACATTATGATTGCTGGGCCTTTGCACGGGAATTTGGTCCGCACTATCGATATGAATGATTGGGGGTGGGTCAGTATTGATCTAACCCGTTATAAAAATCTTGCTGCACATCTTGAGTTTTCTTCTGATGATTTGAACTTTGCTGTCAGACTTGTTTTGCAGGGTGGGCAAGATAAACCTTTATTGCCTACTCCTGCGCGCGAGTTTGTTTCTAAAACTTTAGCGCCTCTTGATGACCAACTTTTTTATCAAGAAATACAGAAACTGCTTTTTGGATTCTCTTCACTCCTTAAACAAGAAAAGGTGGTTGATAATCAAAAAAATTCCGTATTGGCGGCTATTGGAAATTCAGTTGTTAATTTTGGTTTGATTAAATTTGATACCAGTGCAAAACAATCTATTGCTTCCCTGCTTGAAAAACAAAAAATACTTCAGGGTGAAGTGCAGTGGGATTCCCAGTTGGCGTTGGCTTTGCAAGAAGGTAGCGGCATCGATGAGAAAGTTTTTGTTCGCGGTAGTCACAAAAACCTCGGTGAACCTGCTCCTCGTTCTTTTTTAACAGCTCTTGGTGGTGCTAAGCTTCCCGTACAAAACTCAGGTAGTGGCAGGCTGCAACTTGCAGACTGGGTTACCAATATTGAAGCTGATCCTTTTCTTCCCAGAGTCATGGTTAATCGAATCTGGCACCATCTTTTAGGCAGAGGTATTGTTGCTTCCGTCGATAATTTTGGGTTGCTTGGTGAAAAACCAACTCATCCCGAATTGCTTGACTTTCTTGCATTACAATTCGTTGATGATGGTTGGTCTGTGAAAAAAACCATTAAGAAAATTATGCTTTCATCTGTGTATCAAACGTCCTCTGCATCTTCCGATTTGGCGAAAAAATCTGACCCTGAAAATCTTTTTTTAAGCCATGCCAACATGAAAAGGCTCTCTGGTGAATCCATTCGTGATGCAATGCTTTTTATCTCTGGCGAGTTGGATGAGACTATGTTTGGCCCACCGATCAACATTAATTTGTCTGCTTTTCAAGAGGGCAGGGGAAGGCC
>CAJCCR010000242.1 GCA_903960945.1 uncultured Planctomycetaceae bacterium | reverse complement strand
GCAGGTGTTTGCGACATCAAGGATGTTGTAGCCACGGTAGTGTAAATCGTTGCCTGCCTTGCCTACCGAGCATAATGCGGTGTTGCCCGCAGCGACGCCTGATAGGGCTACAGATTTCTTGGGTTTGAAAGCGACAGGTTCAGCAGTTGACATGAGAACTCCAAAAGATAGATATTAAGATAAATAGGGTGTGTATTATGCTTTTAAGGTTGCTTGGGCTTCTCTTTGTTCTTGGCGAATAGCTCATCGAGTTTTTGTTCATAGCCCAAATAACCTAGGTATTCATACAATTCCATACGCGATTGCATGCTGGGCACAACGCTTTTTTGCGTGCCCTCTGTTCTTAAGGTCTTGTAAAAGTTCAGCGCAGCGGCATTCATCGCACGATAAGCGCCACAGCAATAAAGGGCGATATCAACACTAGCTTCACGCAGTTGAGCAAGCGTAAAGAAGGGGGTGGATCCAAACTCGGTCAGGTTTGCAAGAATGGGCACCTTCACTGCGGTACGAAACTGTTTGTACATTGAAAGCTCGGTGATGGCTTCTGGGAAAATCATATCAGCCCCTGCAGCTACATAGGCGCATGCCCGATCGATCGCTGCATTCAAGCCTTCAACCGCCAAGGCATCGGTTCGTGCCATGATCACGAAATCAGAATCTGTTCTTGCATCCACTGCAGCCTTGATACGATCTACCATTTCTTCCTTGGAGACGATTTCTTTACCAGGCCGATGGCCACACCTTTTGCTTGATACCTGATCTTCCATGTGAACCGCAGCGACATCGGCGCGGATCATATGCCGGATGGTGCGTGCGATGTTAAATGCGCCACCCCAACCGGTGTCGATATCGACCAAGAGGGGTAGGCTGCAAGCTTCGGTGATGCGCTGGGCATCGGTGATCACATCGTCGAGGGTGCTGATGCCTAGGTCGGGCATGCCGAGCGAATTTGCAGCAACGCCACCGCCTGAAAGGTAGATTGCGCGGTAGCCCGTGGCTTGAGCCATGCGGGCGGTGTAGGCGGTGATGGTACCAACGACTTGGAGCGGGGATTCCGCAGCGACAGCGTTACGAAACAAGCGGCCTCTAGAATCTTCCCGCATATTGCATTCTCTTTCGATTGTTTAAGGCTATGGAATGAGATGGCAAGCAAAAGATAGTTGTTTGCAATAAAATCAATCGCAGTAAGGAATCGATAATTGTAGGGTTCATTGAATCATTTTAAAAGCAGAGCCTTGGATTTGCAAGGATGCTTTTAGGGCTTTTACAAAAGGATATGGAAGACACAGCGCAATAAAAGAAAAAGAATTGCCACGGAAGGAAACGCCATGAATTGGGCTAATGCCTTTCAGTGTGGGTTGGCAATTAGGCAATTAGATTGGTTGTTTATTCAAGTTTGCAAGCTAGTTGTGGATGTAGTATTATGGCTTTTTTACGTTTGAGCAATTAAAGAATTGGCTTTGTTCCCAGCTAGGTGCGAAATGAAAAATATTTCAGGCATTGTAATGATGTTTAGTTTGATGGGTTTGTTGTCAGTGATGGCGCAAGAAGTAAAACACAAACAAACAGAAATTGTAGATCTTGGTAAAGGGATAAAGTTACAAATGGCCCTAATCCCTGCAGGGAAGTTTATGATGGGTTCGCCTGAAACTGAAAAGAATCGAGCCGAGGATGAAATACAGCATGAAGTAACGATAACAAAACCATTTTACATCGGAACGTATGAAGTTACCCAAGAACAGTGGCAAGCTGTGATGGGAAATAACCCAAGTGAAGTCAAGGGTGCAAAGTTGCCCTTAACAAATGTATCATGGGGCATGTGCCAAGATTTTATTAAGAAGTTGAACGATAAAACGAAAGGTGGTTATAGATTGCCCACCGAAGCAGAGTGGGAATACGCCTGCAGAGCGGGAACCAAAACTGTATATTCGTTTGGCGATGTCATATCAAAAGCCGATGCGAATTACGATGGCGAAACCATCAAGCCCGTAGGAAGTTATAAACCCAATGCCTTTGGTCTTTATGATATGCATGGGAATGTGTGGGAGTGGTGCAATGATTGGTTTGGAGATTACGACCTAAAAGAAAATAAAGACCCACAAGGAGTTAGCAACGGGGAACGCAAAGTGGTACGTGGCGGATCTTTCTTTCTTAACGAATCATTTTCTCGATCTTTCACTCGGGGTGATGGCGATGCACCCACTGTTCGAAACAACTACGATGGCCTTCGTTTAGTACGATCGAACTAATTGGCATCCCCGTCGCAAATGCTCGTTCTTTAAACAAATTCACGGCATCAAAAGTTAAGTAACAGCAACACCTACACCAATAATAGCGAAGCGAAGGGCCCTTTTCCCTGAGGGAAGAGGGTTGGGAGTTGGGGGAAGGAAAAAAAGTGAAAGTAAATTCGGGTTTAGTTTAAGGGAAGCGAACGAAGCCCGGGTTGATGGTTCGGATAGAGTATAAAGTGCCGCCGCCTGTGATGTAGAGAGTTTTTTTATCCGCACCTCCAAAGGTGCAGTTCGTGACTTCATCCGTAGGGATAGGTAGGAAAGTAATCAACCTTTTGCTCATTTCTAAATTAGGATTGATGACATAGATGCCACCTTTGATATCTGCATCGGGTTCGAAGGGTGGATTAGGCTTGTTCAAGCCGCCTGCAACATAGAGATTGCCCACGGCATCTTCTTTTAAACCATCAGGGCCACGGCCTTGTTTCCAATCATAGATTAGTTCTTGTTGCTTGGTGTTGATTGTGCCATCTGTGTTTCTGGGGAAGCGCCAAAGTTTTCGCGCACCGTTCTTAACATCGTTGTTGTTATCCGCGACATAAAGCCATTTACCATCTTTGCTAACGAGAACACCGTTGGCACGTTCGACTTCTCTTGCGATAACTCGGTGGATTTTGCCATCGGGATCGATGCGATAAACTCCTTCGATCGTGTTGCCCTTTTCATCTTTTTGTTCCATGCCATCCTTTGGGCCATAGCGGGGGTCGGAGAAGTAGAGTCTGCCTGCATCATCGAGGGAAAGATCGTTGGGTTGGTTGAAGGCGAAGCCATTGAATTTGTCTGCAAGAACTTTGGCGTTGCCTGAAGAGTCGAACTGAACGACGCGTTTTTTTCCGGGTTGGCATGCAAGAAGATCACCCTTGGGAGAAAAGAGCAAGCCGTTGGTTTGGGCGTTTTCAACATGGATAGAGGCTACGCCCTTGGGGTCGAGCCTGTGAATGCCTTTGTGCCCGCTGGTAAGAATACCAAGGGTTGGGTGCCAGGCGGGGCCTTCGCCTGCTGAATCGGGCGGCCCAAGTTTAGTGAGTTTAGATCCTTTTTCAAAGATGTTGTCTGCGGATTGATTGCAAAGGAGAAGGATAAGAAGGAGGGTGTTCATGGGTTACTCTATTTCGGCTGCGGGTTGGGATAAATTTCGTTCCAGGCATTGTCGCCTAGGATCTTCTTGTATTTCTCGAAGGATTGCAACTCTTGAGGGGTGCCTGCATCATGAAAAACCTGCCAGATCTCTTTTTTCGCCAATGGCGTAGCAATGGAACCTGGCGCATTACTATAGAGTCCAAGCATGAGCCCGCCTTCTTTTGCATGATCGACATGGCGATGAAGAATGAAGGCATCAATGCTTTTGGAAGCGAGGGCTTTACGGTACCCATAAACATAACCCGCAGCTTGATTTTGTTCGCCGGGCGATCCGGGTTTACCATGAAATCCCTGTTCAGAAAGAATGATTCGCCTTGATGTACCTTGATAAAGGTTGTTAGGAATATTGGCCCATGCGGAAAGCTGTTCGAGATTCTTGAAAGTGATTTTAGGGGTGTCGAGATTGGGCAATGTGGTTTTATCGAGCCAAGATCTGGGCTCGAAAAGATTTTCGGGATAAGGGTGGTAGGCGAGGTGCCAATCGAAGTCGCCATGAGCCTTGCTGAGTTTAATCAGTTCCTGCAGGAAAGTTTTCCCGGGGATGGATTGTTTGGGGTTGGGGCTGGGTTGCATTGCCCAATGATGTTCGAAGCTTGCGTAAATTCTACCCGGGGCATTGGCCCTTTTTAAACTCGCATGGGCGATACGCAAGGCTTTGTGATACTCGGCAATGACTTCATCAGGATCGCTAGGGCCACAGTTATACCATTCGTGATGCGCGTTGACTTCGTTGCCAATAATCCAACCTGCAACAGCCCCCTTTTTTTCTGAGGGCCTACCAAAAGATTTGCAAAGTTGATCCATGATCGATTGAAATGCTTTAATACCTGCTGGGGTTTTAGTGTTGAAAGCACCTAGGTTGTGTGGGGTTTTTAAAGGCATGTTCGGGTGCAGTAGAAGATTATCGATAGCAGGGTTTCCGGTGCGGTAGGCGAGTATGATGAGGTAAGTACGAATCCCTTTTTCCTGACAAAGTTTCATGGGGAGAGAATTGATGACATCCTGCCTGATGCCGACTTTGATTCCATCGGCTTCAAAAACGGTGTCTTCTGGTTTTGGCGGAATTCGTATTAGGGTTGCAATGTTCAAGTTGAAGGCTGCATGATTGACTCCTAGGGTGACGGCATCATCCATCATCTGGACTTGCAAACCCTTGATGCCACGGTTGGTTGGTAAACCTGCGTCTGGATTTGTTTTGGGATCCCAAAGAGTGGGGAAGATAGTGGGGGTAATTCGGTTACCAAGTTTATCTGCGAGGAAAAAGCCCTTGGTCTCGCGTGCTTTGGAGTTGATTTTGACTTCACCCATTTTGGTTGTTGGGAGGTTTTGGATTAATGTTCCTGCATTATTTGCGAGGTTGTTTTCGATGTCTGTTTCGCGGAGTTGGGTCGCATCTAAAGTGGTGTTGTAATGGATAGTGATTTGATTTTCATGCCAGTGAATTTTTTCAATGGCTGATTGATTTGTGAGAAGGAATAGGAGTGCTGCAATCAGGTTCATGGTTTAAGTTCGCTTGGGCAATCATGTTTTAAAGCTGAAAGAATTTTAACCGAGAAAGTCAGTATGTCATCATAAAATAGAATTATTGTTTTGGTGTAGTAAGCAAAGAGGGATTCATTCTTTAAGATCGGTTTTGACTTTAATCGTTTATAAAACTATGATGGTAAATCTGGAATAGAGGTAAAGAAAACAAATGAATACGGGTAGGCGGGAGTTTTTGCGCGCAGGGTCTCTTCCCCTTTTGGGGTTGGGATTGCCCCAATTGCTTAAGGCTCGCGAAAGCTCTACCACCCGAAAAGGCAAAGCCAAGGCTTGTATCGTCCTCTTCATGTGGGGCGGCCCAGCACAACAAGATACCTGGGATATGAAGCCCGATTCGCCCGTGGAATACCGGGGCGAGTTTAAACCCATCGCTACCAAAGTGCCCGGCATCCAAGTTTGCGAACATCTGCCCAAGCTTGCTATGCGCATGGATAAACTTGCGCAAATCCGATCAATGACCCATAACGATGTGGATCATACTTCTGCAACCCATTTCATGCTAACCGGAAGAGACAGGCCAACCCGCAGCGCACCCATCAATGAAGATTGGCCCAACTATGGTGCGATGCTTTCGTATTTGGGAAGGGGCAAGGGGCCTTTGCCACCGTATGTTTCGATGATGCCTGTGGTGCCTAATGGTGCGCCACGATTTGTAGAGTCTTCGCATGGGCAGGGTGCAGGTTGGTTGGGGCCTCGGTACAACCCGATGCGCATTGATGCAGATGCCTCGAAGCCTGATTACAAAGTGGGCGAGTTTGATCTCAGCCTTGATGTTCCTGCTTCGCGCATGGAAGACAGGCGGGGCCTGCAAAAATCGATTGAAAGCCAATTCCTTAAACTTGAAACCCTGCAAACCACTCAGACTTTAGGCAGTCATTATCAACGGGCTTATGATCTTCTGGCTTCACCCAAGGCGAAACAGGCGTTTGATCTTTCCAAGGAACCCATGGCGCTAAGAGAACGGTATGGCATGAACCTGCATGGGCAGAGTGTGCTGCAGGCACGTAGATTGATCGAGGCGGGTGTTCCACTGGTAACTGTATTCTGGCCCAACGATGGTATTACTAATGTCAGCGTTTATTGGGATACCCATCAGCGCAACTTTATTGATCTTAAGGAACGCTTATGCCCCGTGACCGACATTGCATTTTCTGCATTACTTGATGATCTTGAACAGCGGGGGATGTTGGATGATACCTTGATATTGTGGACGGGTGAAATGGGGCGGACCCCCAGAGTTGGGCAATCGGTTGTGGGCGGTGCGGGTGCGGGGAAAGATGGCAGGGATCATTGGGCCAACTGCTTTACCTCGGTGCTTGCGGGTGGCGGCATCAAGGGTGGCATAGTTCATGGCAGCAGTGATCGCTATGCAGCGTATCCATCGCTTAATCCAACAAAACCTGCGGATCTTGCAGCCACGGTTTACCATAGCTTGGGGATCGATCCACATCATCAGATCTTTGATAAATTTAATCGGCCGGTGTCGTTGACCGAGGGTGAAATCATTTCGCAATTGCTTTAAAAGGTTGGGCGGTGCAATAGCGGCCATTAGGGGCCACCTCGTAAGGCGCTTAATCCACAAAATTGGCCTTTTAGTTTGAATAATGGCCCGTAAAGCGTCATTTTCATTCTGTTTTTGAAAAAATCTTCATTAAAATGGTTTTTTTGGCAAGATGGATCGTCTGTATGGGTATAAGCGTTACCCTTTGACTGGAGCTTTTTATGCGAAGTACTATTTCCCTGGCTGCATTTGTATTGATCCAAGCTTTTTCCCAAGCAGGAGAAATCGGTTTCATCGAAGACTTCAGCTTCTCCAAAGATAGAACCGAAGCCTTAAAAAAATTGATCCCGGGCACCGAGGATTATTATTACTACCATGCGCTTCATTATTTAAATTCGAGCCAGTTCGAAAAAATCGAACCATTGATCAAGCCTTGGCTCGAACGCTTTGGCCAAACACCAAGACTTAATGAAATTCAAACCCGCAAGGCACTGCTTTCGTATGATGCGGATGCCCGGAAAAGCCTGGACTACCTTCGCAACAGCCTTGGTTTGAATTTCAATCATCAAAAGGAAACCGTGGGTGCGATTCCGAATCTGCCCACTGCGTTGGATCAAAAACGCATTTCCCGGGAAACTCTTTTGGCGGAATCATTGACCCGCTGGCAGAACCTTGAAAACTTTGAAGATGGCGCATTGGACTGGCTGGATGCCTCAAAGCTTGATGCACAGAAGTTGCGCAATTATTTGCAACGGCTTAGAAGGCCTGATGTTGCCAACCTTCCTTCCCTTATCGAACAAGATTTCAAGAATCCCAATCCAGTTCCATTTGGCGCCTACCCAATTCATCAGATGCTTACGATGGAGCAACTATCAGAGTTGCAGAAAATTCGCCCAGCACTTTTAAACCAATCTGCGTTTGTGAATGCGTGGGTAATGCGATTGCAGCCTGATGCAGATTCTGATTGGCGCAAAAACCCTAAGGAAGCGGAAAAGTATTTTGATCGCCTTTGGCAGTTTGTTGCAACCCTTGCACCGGTGCATAATTCCTTGAAGGCTCATGTGCTTTATCACCGCTTGGCTCATGATCGCGCACAGGGGATCTATAACCAAGAACGATTCATGATTTATTTGAATCTTCCGCGCCAGCAGCATTACATGGCTTTAAAGTTGATGGAACAAGAGGATTCGCGCAGGTTCCCCGCAACACTAGGCCTCGATTTTTCGAATGTCACACTTCTTCCCCAAGTAGGAATTGATGAGCCATTGGTACGAAGCTTTCTGAAACATTTTTTCCTGGAAGTGAACTCCCCCAAGGAATTTGAGCCTTATATCAATGATGTTTACCTAAGGCATTTGTTTGCTGAAACCAAAATTGAAAACAGCTTGGGCGATGTCGAGGCATGGGCCAACCAACTGCCTCCTGAAAAATTCAAAGAGTTACGCGAACGAATCGATATTGATTTTGGTTATGCCAACAAGACGCAGTTTGCTTCTGCAGACCCAGTGGTGTTGGAGTTGAACATTAAGAATGTACCTTCTCTTTTGGTGAAGGTTTTTGAAATCAACACCTTCAATTTTTACAAAACCCAGTTCAGTGAAATCGAGACCAACATTAATCTGGATGGGCTAGTTGCAAATTCTGAAAAGACTTACACCTTCAACGATGGACCCTTTCGCAGGATTGCTAAGCGTTTTGAATTTAATGAGATGAACAAGAACGGTGTGTATGTCGTTGATTTTATCGGTTCAGGAAAAAGCAGTAGAGCGCTTGTTCACAAAGGTAAGCTTCGTGCTCTTAGCACTGCTGGGCCTGATGGCCAAGTTATTAACATCATTGATGAAGCGAAAAAAGGGATCAAGGATGCAACCGTTTGGCTCGGTGGTCAGGAATATAAAGCAGATAAGGATGGCTCGATCATTATTCCCTTTACAGCGTCCCCAGGCCAAAGGCCAATCGTGATTTCCAGCCAAGGATTTTCTTCCCTCGATACCATCAACCATCTGCCCGAAGCGTATCAATTGCAGGCGGGGATTCATGTTGATAGGGAATCCATGCTTTCGCTGAAGGCTGCCCAGGTGGTGATTCGGCCTTCGTTAAAGTTAAATGGGGTTCCTGTTTCCATTAAGATGCTTGAAGAAGTTCGTTTGCTGATCACCTCGACAGATCTTTCTGGGATTGCAAGCACGGTTGAAGTGCCTGACTTTAAGTTGTTTGAAGACCGGGAATCCGTGCATGAAATTCGTGTGCCTGCAAGGTTATCGAATCTGAGCATCACCCTTGCTGCCAAGGTTAAGAATCTTAGTCAGGCAAAAGCAGTGGATCTTTCGGCTTCGCATTCGGTGGCTATCAATCAGATCGAACGAACTGAAAAGATCGAGGATCTGCACTTCGCAAAATTTGGTAATGATTATGTGATCGAACTTTTGGGTCGCACTGGTGAACCCAAGATGGATCGTTCAGTTTCTTTGGTCATCAAGCACCGCGATTTTAAAAATACAATTCAATTGGCTCTTAAAACAGATAATCTGGGCAGGATTAATCTGGGGCCCCTTGTTGATATTCAATCTATTTCTGCAACCGGCCCCGAGGGCACTTCGCATAACTGGGCTCTCAATTCGGATCAACATACTTACAAGCAACTCATTCATGCTCGCCTAGGCGAAACGATTACCCTTCCTCATATGGGCACGGGCGTTACGGTTCTGCGGAGCGATTATGCACTGTTTGCAATGGTGGGTGGCGTTATCCGAACCGATGCATTTACTGCACTTTCCATTAAGGATGGAATGCTGGAAATCAAGGGTGCAGAAGCTGGCGATTATGATTTGTATGTAAAAAGAACAGGCGAAAAAATTCGAATCAGAATCGTTGCGGGTGTTTTGGAATCAGGCTTTGTTTTAGGCAATAGCAGGTATATGAGGCTGCCACTGCTTAAACCCGTTCAAATCAAAAGTGTTACCACCGATGAAAAAGAATTGGTAATCCGCTTAAAGGATTCCTCTGTGGTTGCAAGGGTTCACATTTATGCGACTCGCTATACTCCTGAGTTTTCCGCTTATCACGATTTTGGGAAGATCCGCGATGCAGAACTTGATGGTATCATTCCGGGCTACTCTGAGTCGGTTTATCTTTCAGGTCGGAACATTGGAGATGAGTACCGCTATGTGCTTGATCGCAAGGGGCAGAAAAAATACCCAGGCAACATGCTGGAAAGGCCCATGCTTCTTTTGAACCCTTGGGTAATTCGTTCTACCCAGACGGGCGAGCAGGCTGCGGTTGGTGGTGAAGAATTTCAACGCAAAAGTATCGGTGAAGCAGGAAAATCAATGCCACCCCCGAACGCCCCATTAATAGATGGTAAAACAGGTGGTTCTATAGGTGGTTTTGCGAACTTAGATTTCTTAGCTGATTCGTCTGCAGTTCTTTTGAATCTTGTTCCGGATAAAGATGGCGTGATCAAAATCTCCAGAAAAGACCTGGGTAAACACTCTATGATTAATGTGGTTGCGATCGACCCTGTAAGCACTACATCCCGCAAGGTTTCGCTTCCCGAACAGGCGGCAAGTTTTCTTGATCTTTGCTTTAACAAGGGCCTCGACCCTGCAAAACATTTTACCCAGCAAAAGCAGGTTTCGGTTCTTGATGCTAACACCAACTTTAAAATTGAAGACCTTTCAGGTAGCAGGTTTGAAGCCTATGACTCCCTAGGGAAAGTTTATGGCTTATATGCAACTCTTTCGAAAAACGAGAATCTTAAAGAATTCTCTTTTGTAACGACTTGGCCTAAGCTCAAGATCGAAGAAAAGAGAAAGCTTTATTCCAAACATTCGAGCCATGAGTTGAATTTCTTTATTTACAAGAAAGATGCACCATTCTTTAAAGAAGTGGTTCAACCTTATCTTGCCAACAAAAAAGATAAGACCTTCATGGATCTTTGGCTGTTGCAATCGCCTTTGGATTCATTCCTTGAACCATGGCATTACGATAGACTTAACGTGGTCGAAAGAGTTTTGTTGGCTCAAAGAATCAAGGAACAGGGTGTTAAAACCCAGCGGCATCTTGATGATATGCTGAAACTAATTCCTCCAAACCTCGAGCAATTGGTAATGCTTTTTGATACTTCGATCAAGGTTGATGACTTATCTGGACGGGATCAGTTTGGAGTTGTCGCCCAGAAGGAAAAGCAGGATGCAAGGCGGGAGCTAAAACGAGCAGAGCAGGCAGAAGCCAAAGGCGGTGACTTTAAAGGTGCGGGGGCTCCTGCCCCCGGTTTTGCTGGCGGTGGTGGTATGCTAGGTGGCATTGGTGGTTCCAACGGCACGAAAGCTACCCCTTCGGCAGCCGCTGCTCCCATGGATGCTGCCGCCAAGAAACAATCGTTGCAAAACCTGCGGATGAAGGATGGCAGAAGTGCCGCAGCCAAGGAAAACGAATCTTTAAGGGAGCGGGATGGCGAAGGTGCAGACAAAGATATGATGATGGACAAGCTAGCAATAGGTAAGGACGAAAGTTCCCTTTATCGCAATCGTGGGCTTGCTTCGAATTTAAAGCAGCTTTATCTGAAAATCGATCCCACGATGGAGTGGGCTGAAAATAATTACTATCACCTCCCTATTCAATCACAGGTTTCTAGCCTAGTGGGGGTTACTTCCTTCTGGAAAGATTACGCCGCTCTTGATGCAGCGAAACCTTTCCTGAGCAAGCACTTCCCTGAGGCTTCACGCAATTTCACGGAGATGATGTTTGCGCTTTCCGTTCTTGATCTTCCTTTTGAATCGAAGAAAGCCGAAGTCAAATTTGCAGCCGGTAGCATGGAATTCAAACCAGCAGGCCCCGTTAT
>CAJCCR010000241.1 GCA_903960945.1 uncultured Planctomycetaceae bacterium | reverse complement strand
ACCTCTTTGGCTGGGTTGACTGAGTTTGTGTTGTCTAGCTCCCAAACTGCCTTAGCAAGGTCATCGGCTAGGTCTTTGATTACACCTGCTGATGGGTTGCCAGCGGTCTTTAGGATAGCTGCTTTGATTTCATCTTTGGTTGACCAAGGATTAACTTCAAAAGGGTATGCTGCCTTATGGGTAGACTGGTGTGTACCCTTTTCAGTAATTAAAGGTCGAATTACAATTTGGTGGGCATCAAGCTTCGGTCCACCAGATTTTGTTCGTCTACTATGCATTGAAGTATTCATCGCTATTTATCCTAATATCAAAATCGATAAATCTAGTTAGCTTTTTTCTTTTTAAGTTCTTCCAAGGCATCTTTGGTAAGAACTAAACGCTTTTGTCTTAAAACCGTATAGGCATTTAATTCTGATGCGGGAAGGACTTTAACCCCAGGCAAATTTCTTGCAGACAGGTAAAGTTGCTTGTTTGGACCAGAAACACCAAGAAGGCATGTTGTTTCATCAAGCTTCAAGGCTTTAAGAATTGTTAAAATTCCTTTAGTCTTGATTTCAGTGAGCGTTAAATCATCAATAATCAAAGCTTCGTTATCTTGGAATTTGCTCAAAAGAGCCATTCTGGTCGCAGCTCGAACAGCCTTCTTTGGAAGATGGTATTCATAATCTCTTGGTTTTGGACCTTTAGCGGTACCACCACCACGGCGTTTGTTTGTTCGTTTGTTACCAACTCGAGCGTTACCGGTTCCCTTTTGGCGAAACAGCTTTTTCGTGCTGCCTGCTACTTCGCCCCTGCGAAGGGTGCTATGGGTTCCAGCGCGTTGATTTGCAAGGTGCATAATTACAACATCGTGAAGAAGTTGTTTTTTAACTTCGCCACCGAAATCAGCAGGGTTGATGCTTTCGCTACCAACTTGCTCGCCTTGTTTATTGAAGACATTTACTGTTAACATATCCATCCCGCCTGTTTAATCGCCCTAATCAATCAATACTTAATGATTAATCATTATTACAAATAATATTGTTTTCGGCACAAATCGGCTGCCGGAAACTTAAATTATCACAACAAACTATGGATAAATTTGAGGGTTATTCGTTTCCAGAGGCTTAAAGCCTTCGATCTGGAAGGAAGTAAACACCAAAGTTATTTTGTAGCACCTGCCATCACGCGAATTTTGATATCTACACCTGGTGGTAAGCTGAGGCCTTTATTAAGGGCTTCAATGGTTTTACCCTGAGGTTGAAGAATCTCAATCAATCGCTTGTGAGTTCTTATTTCAAACTGTTCTCTTGATTTCCGGTCAATGTGCGGGCTTCGCAACACTGTGTATCGCTCCACGCGTGTAGGCAGTGGAATGGGGCCATTAACGATAGCACCGGATTGTTCTGCAATTAAGACGATTTCTTGGGCAGTTCTGTCCAATACTTCGTGGTCATATGCTTCCATCCGAATTCTGATTTTTTCTTTACTACTTGCCACCGTTCCGCTCCTCACGATTACTTCATTATTCCCGATATAAAGGGAAACAGTAAGGATATGCACTTAGGAACCCACTGTCAAGATTCACAAAAATATAAGTGCAAAGCATCCAAACACATAAAATAAGGAATAATTGGTTCTTTTCAACAACAAACAAAAGAAAAACACTAATTAGGCAAAAAGACTAGGCAATTTTAAGGTTAAAAAGCAAAGGGATTAAGCATATTTTTTAGGACTTCATTCGGGGCAGGGGAGTAAGAGTACGGTTCCATGGTGGAAGAAGCGCGTCCTTGACTTAAACTTCGCACTTTATCTGCATAATCAAATAGTTTTGCCATTGGAACTATTGCTTCAACAACCCTCATTTTGCCACGAATATGTAATTCGCGGATTTCCGCCCGCCTGGCATTTAAATCAGCGGTAATTGGCCCTAAATATTCTTCTGGAAGGGTTACTTCCAGTTTCATGACTGGTTCTAATAAAATCATGTTGTCTTTTAGGGCTTTTTGAACCGCATCAGCCCCTGCAGATTGAAAAGCAACCTCGGTAGAAAGCTGTTCGTCCATTTTTGCACCGGTAATAATTGCTTGAACATTCATCACCGGGTAACCAAGTTCACCTGATTGAAGCGCTAGTTTAATGCCTTGTTCTGCAGCATTTACCAGTAATTGGGTTAAATCATCAGGCTTTAGTTTATGCGAAACCTTGATGTTATCCTCGCTTTTATCGGAATTCGGTGGATAGGGGGAAAATTCAACCACTAGTTTGGCAAAAAGGCCCGCAGACCCGGATTGCCTGATGCATTCCCCTTCAACTCGCAAAGCTTTTTTAAGGGTTTCGCGATAGCTTACTCTGGGTTTTCCCGCTCGAACTTTTAGGCGAAAATCTCGCTCCATCCTGTGCTGTTTAATTTCCAAATGAAGCATTCCCATACCGCTCATCAGGGTTTGCCCTGTTTCTGGGTCGATTTTAACAGAAAAAGTTGGATCTTCTTTTCGCAACATATTTAGTGTGTCGATCAGTTTTTGTTTATCTGCGGAGGATTCCGGTTCAATTGAGCGACTGACGACAGCTTCGGCAAATTTGATTTTTTCTAACAAAATCGGATTTTGCGGATCGCAAATAGTGTCTCCGGTAATGGCCTCTTTCATACCAACTACTGCGACTATGTCTCCTGCGAAAGCTTCGGTTAATTCTGTTCTGCTGGCAGGATCGGCAGCGGTGTGGTAAATTTTTCCGACAAATTCTTTCACATCGCGCCCGGTGTTAAGAACTCTGCTCCCCACTTTTAATACACCAGAATAGATGCGAACAAAAAAGAGTTCCCCATGTGCATCAGAGGTAATTTTAAATACTAGTCCACAAAAAGGGTCTTTAGTGTCGGAGTTTCGGTTCTCTTCTTTATCTTTCTTTTTAGGGTTGATTCCTTTGACTGGAGGCCTGTCCAGCGGGCTTGGAAGATACCAGCTTACCCCGTCAAGTAAAGTTTGAATTCCAATATGTTCGCGACCACTCCCGCATAGTACAGGCTGAATGATTCTTTTAAGAGTCCCCTCGCGCAATACTTCACGAATCATGTCCGTCGGTATTTCCATGCCTTCTAGGTAAAAAGTAGCTATGCGATCTTTGGAATCTATCGCACTGATTTTGTCGATAAGGTTTTCGCGCCAAGTGTTGGCATAGTCTTGATACTTTTCAGGGATATCAAATATCCTGATTGTTTTTCCTTGGTTAGTAGGATCGAATTCGAGAGCCTTCATTTCGACAAGGTCGATGATTCCATGAAAAGGATTATCACTATCTTTAATAGACCCGCTTCCCATTGGGATTATGATAGGTACAGGTTTGGCTTCGAGTCGAGATGTTATTTCTGTAATTGCGTTTTCGAAGTTTGCACCAACAACATCCATCTTGTTGATAAAAACTAATCGAGGGACTTCGTACTTGTCTGCTTGTCTCCAAACTGTTTCGGATTGTGCTTCCACGCCTTTTTGAGCATCAAAGACTACAACGCAACCGTCAAGGACTCTAAGGCTGCGTTCGACTTCGGCGGTGAAATCGACATGCCCTGGGGTATCGATCAGATTGATTCTTGTTTCGCGCCATTGGAAGGGAATGCAAGCGCTGTAAATGGTGATACCGCGTTCTTGTTCTTCTTCATCGTAATCTGTGGTGGTATTGCCTGAATCGACGGCACCCAGCCTGTGAACAACGCCTGCATAATAAAGGACATGTTCCGTGGTTGTAGTTTTACCTGCATCGATGTGGGCAATAATACCAATGTTACGAAAGTTGGAGAGGTCGAGTTTTTCATTAGCCATTAGACAACTCAAGAAAGAAGAATAGAGGGTGTTAAATAAAAAAAGGCCCGCTGGAATGAAATCCAGAAGGCCCGGTGATTTAAGCGGCTGGAAAATTTACCAGGCAAAATGCGCAAATGCTTTATTAGCATCTGCCATCTTGATGGTATTTTCACGTTTGGACATGGCTTCACCTTCACGACGAAAGCCAGCAATGAGTTCATCAGCCAAGCGAAGGTACATAGGGCGGCCAACTTTATCACGAGCAGCGCCAACAATCCAGCGAATCGAAAGGCTTTGTTGCCTAGATCGATTAACTTGCATTGGAACCTGATAAGTAGCACCACCAACTCGTTTGCTACGGACTTCAACCGTTGGCTTAACATGCTCAACAGCTTGGGTGAAAACTTCGAGCGGATCCATATCTGGAATACGCTTTTTAATTTGTGCCATCGCATCATAGAAAATGCGACAAGCGGTCTGCTTCTTGCCAGAAGTCATAACACAATTGATAAATTTGCTGACCAGCTTGGAATTATAAACTGGATCGGGTTTAAGCGTTTCAGCGCTTGCAGTCCTTTTTCCCATGATATTCTCTTACCTTTGTGCTTGGATCAGGAGGAATGATTACTTAGATTCGCGCTTCGTACCGTACTTGGAACGAGCTTGTTTACGATCAGATACGCCTTGTGAGTCGAGTACACCACGAACGATATGGTATCGAACCCCGGGCAAATCGCGTACACGACCGCCACGCACAAGAACAATTGAATGTTCTTGAAGGTTGTGACCTTCGCCAGGGATGTATGCCGTAATTTCGATCTGGTTAGAGAGACGAATACGGGCGACCTTACGAAGCGCAGAGTTAGGCTTCTTAGGGGTCATGGTTTTAACTTGCAAGCAAACGCCCTTTTTATGAGGGCAACCTTGCATCGCAGGATGCTTGGGTTTGCTAAATTGTTGAACTCTGGGCTTTCGAACCAATTGATTAATCGTTGGCATAGTATCAAACCAAAACAAGAGTTTCTGTTACACAGGTAAAGAACCCTAACGGGCGCAATAACTGTAAACATTTAAATTAGGAACATATCCACACAAGGTCAAGTAACTGCTTCAAATGGGTGTTTCCAGAAATCAATCTGAAAACACCTAAGTCTTTACACACTAGTTGGTTAAGAGTGCTTCTTTGTCGTCTGATTTGCCTAGGATGTTTCCTGAGCTTTCTTCAACATAAGGAGAATTAACCTTAACTTCGGAATTCTGATGATCACTAAAACCAGTTCCCGCAGGAACTAAGTGACCGAGAATAACATTTTCTTTAAGTCCAACAAGGTAGTCAACTTTGCCTGCCAAAGCTGCTTCGGTAAGAACCTTTGTAGTTTCTTGGAAGGATGCAGCCGAGATAAAGCTATCGGATTGAACCGATGCCTTGGTAATACCAAGGAGTTGGGTGCTACAAGTAGCAGGTTCGGGTTTGGTAAAGGTAGGAAGAACTTTGTCATCTGCTTCGAGCAGTGCTCGTTCTTCTTCAAAGACATCCTTGGCAATGATCTTACCTTCTTCAAACTTGGAATCGCCAACTTTTTTAATCTTAACGCATTCACGAAGTCTTTGATTGACATGCTGGAATGCGAAGCGATCGATAACGGAGCCGGGTAGTAATCCGGTATCGCCCATTTTTTCAACTTTGACTTTGCGAAGCATCTGAGAAACGATGATTTCAATATGTTTATCATCGATATCAACACGTTGGGTTCGATAAACAGCTTGAATTTCGCGAACCAAGTAAGCCTGAGCAGCTTCGGTTCCACTGATGCGAAGGATATCATGAGGAGCAAGAGGGCCTTGAACCAAGGCATCGCCTTCACGAACCCTATCACCAGCATGAACTCGAAGATGTTTGCCTGGGGGAACAAGATGCTCGATCTTAGTACCAGAGGGCTTGCCGTGATCGTCAACTGGCACAACCCAGATGGTTCGTTTGCCACGACGCTTATCGCCAATTTCGACAACCCCAGCGACTTCGGCCATAACGGCTGGATCACGTGGACGCCTAGCTTCAAAGATTTCAGTAACGCGTGGAAGACCGCCAGTAATATCTTGTGTACCAGCAACTTCGCGAGGAGTTTTAGCAAGGAGTGCCCCTGCAGAAACCATTTGGCCTTCACGAACTTCGAGGACTGCTTTTTCAGGCATGTAATAGAACATGAGTTTTTGGCCACGTTCATCATTAATGAACACTTGTGGATGAAGCTCGCCCTTATGTTCCATAATTACCCAGCGTTCTGCGCCGGTAACTTCATCGCTTTCCTTGCGGAAAGTTTCACCTTCAACGATATCGTCGAAAGTAATTTTACCGCCACGGTCTGCGATAATTGGAATAATATGCGGATCCCATTTGCAAAGAATTTGGCCGACAGCAACTTGCTGACCCTTTTCAACAAAGAGAATCGATCCGTTTGGAACAGCGTAGGTTTCAAGGACTTTATCTTTGGGTCCAAGGATTTTGATTTCACCATTTCGGGTAAGAGCAATCTTTTCCTTCTTGTCGTTGATAACGATATCGAGGCGTTCGTAGCTGACAGTACCAACCTTTTTGGCCTTATGTTCGCTCTCGCCTACTTCGCGTTTCACCACCCCACCGATGTGGAAGGTACGCATGGTAAGTTGTGTTCCAGGTTCCCCAATGGATTGGGCTGCAATGATACCAACAGCCATGCCTTCTTCAACAAGCGAACCAGTTGAAAGATCCATGCCGTAGCAAAGTCTGCAAATACCTAGGGGAGCAAGACAAGTCATAGGGCTTCGAACGGTAATTTTATCGATGCCATAAAGTTCAAGTTTCAGGGCGGCTTCGGTTGAAATCATATCGTTTTCTTCAACGATAGTTTCACCAGTAACGGGGTTGCTAATGGTAACCCTGCTGACCCTACCGCGAATCGTTTCTGAAAGTGAGCGCTCAGTTTCCTCACCTTTAAGGATAGCAGATTTATCAATACCCGAGGAGGTGGCACAATCATGCATTGTGATAACCACATTTTGAGCCACATCAGCAAGCTTTCTGGTGAGGTAGCCTGAATCTGCGGTCTTGAGTGCGGTATCTGCCAAGCCTTTACGAGCACCGTGGGTTGAACTGAAGTATTCAAGAACGGAAAGACCTTCCTTGAAGTTCGCCTTAATAGGCGTTTCGATAATGGTACCGTTAGGTTTTGCCATTAGACCGCGCATACCAGCAAGTTGGCGGATCTGTTCAATACCACCGCGTGCGCCGGAGTGTGCCATCAAGAAAATAGGATTAAGATAAGGGCGCTTTTTGCCAGTCTCATCAGGACGAGTGTCGTTGCGAAGATCTTCCATCATCTGTTTAGTGATAGCTTTACTTGCATTGGTCCAAAGATCGATAACGTTATTGTAGCGTTCGCGTTCAGTAATATTACCTTTGTCGTAATTTTTGCGAATCTTTTCGACATCTTTTTCAGCTTCGATAAGGATTTTCTCTTTGGTATCTGGAGTGCGCAGATCGTCAGTTGCAAAGGAAAGGCCAGATCTGGTGGACTCGCGGAAACCGATTTCTTTCATACGATCAAGAAGTTCAATGGTAGCGCGTCTACCAAGGGCTTGATAGCACTCCGCAATAATGCGGGAAAGATTTTTGGTTGAGAGAGCAAGGTCATAAAAGGCCATGCGGTCATCAAGGATGTTATTAAAGATAACGCGACCAACGGTGCTTGTAACAAGGCCATTGGATTTTCTTGGAAGCTCTTCAACCTTGGTTTTGTCTTTTTCAAAACGGATTTCAGAGATAAACTTTTTGTGGATGGGAAGTCGCACATGAATTCGCGCATGAATACCAATTTTTCGCAGATCAAAAGCGGTGAAAACTTCCTTGGTGCTAGCAAAAGTTTTGCCTTCGCCTGATTCTCCACTTTCGCCCATTTCGCCTCGAGTTGCAGTCAAGTAATAGCAACCCATAACGATATCCTGGGAAGGACTGATAATAGGCTGACCATTTGCAGGGCTGAAAATGTTATTGGTGGACATCATCAACACGCTAGCTTCAACTTGTGCTTCGATCGAAAGGGGTAGATGCACTGCCATCTGATCGCCGTCGAAGTCAGCATTAAAACCTTTACAAACCAAAGGATGAATGCGAATGGCATTACCTTCGATAAGCACGGGTTCGAAAGCCTGAATACCCATACGATGCAGGGTAGGGGCACGATTCAAAAGAACTGGATGATTCTTGATAACTTCTTCAAGAATATCCCAGACATGATCATCTTTTCTTTCAAGCATTTTCTTGGCAGACTTAATAGTGTCTGCATGGCCTAATTCTTTAAGCCTCCGAATGATAAATGGTTGGAACAATTCCAAAGCAATCTTCTTAGGCAAACCGCACTGGTGCAATTTGAGCTCTGGGCCAACAACGATAACCGAACGGGCGGAGTAATCGACGCGTTTACCCAAAAGGTTTTCACGGAATCGACCTTGCTTGCCTTTGATCATATCCGTAAGGGATTTCAACGGTCTGTTGCTGGATCCAAGAACGGGGCGCTTGCAACGGCTGTTGTCAAAAAGGGAATCAACAGACTGCTGAAGCATTCTTTTTTCATTTCGAATGATAACTTCAGGAGCATTGAGGTCGACCAATTTTTTGAGACGATTATTACGGTTAATAATACGGCGATAAAGATCGTTAAGATCTGAAGTTGCGAAGTTGCCGCTATCCAGCAAGACCAAAGGACGAAGGTCTGGTGGAATTACGGGGGTGCATTCAAGAACCATCCATTCGGGTTTGTTTTGTGGGCCACCCAATCCGGAATCGCGGATAGCTTCAACAACTTTAAGCCTTTTAACAAGGTCTTTAAGCTTTTGCTTGCTAGGTTTATCTTTCTTTTCTTCAGCATCCAGGCGTTTTCTTAAATCGATTGAAAGATCGACAAGGTTCAAGCCGGTAAGGAGCTTACGAATTGCTTCAGCACCCATTTCCGCCTTGAATGATTCGCCGTAATTATCACGACTCTTGCGGTACTCATCTTCAGTGAGGAGTTGGCTTCTCTTGAGTGGAGTTTCACCAGGGTCGGTAACTACATAATCTTGGAAGTAAATAATTTTTTCCAAGCTGGTGGTTTTCATATCGAGCAAGGTTCCAAGGCGAGAAGGCATCGCTTTGAAGAACCAAATATGAACAACAGGAGCAGCAAGTTCGATATGGCCCATGCGTTTTCTACGAACGCGACTATGGGCGACTTTAACACCACAACGGTCACAAATCATGCCTTTGTATTTCATGCCGCGATATTTACCGCAGGAGCATTCCCAATCTTTTTCAGGTCCGAAAATTCTTTCGCAAAAGAGACCATCTTTTTCAGGTCGATAGGTTCGATAATTGATAGTTTCGGGTTTCTTTACTTCGCCAAATGACCAATTACGAATGTCATGTGGGCTAGCAAGACTGATGCGAACAGCACCATAGTCATTAATACGATCATAAGAACTATCACCATTATTAGCATTGCTCATAGATAGCATCGCCTCCGCAGTGAAGAATCCGGTAAAAACCCCGGCCGACCTATAGGGAAAATCTCAATAATAACACATACCCCAGCTAAGTTAACAAACATAGCTGGGGATTAAATTAACTATACTCGCTTCTTTTCTAATTGCATGTTCAGTGCCAAGCCACGAATTTCATTGGTTAAAACATCGAAGCTTGCAGGTGTGCCAGCTTCGAGGGTGTTTTCACCTTTAACCATGGATTCATAAATCTTGGTTCTGCCTTCAACATCGTCGCTCTTGACGGTGAGAAGTTCTTGAAGGATGTATGCAGCACCATAAGCTTCGAGTGCCCAAACTTCCATTTCCCCAAAGCGTTGTCCACCGAAGCGGGCTTTGCCGCCGAGGGGTTGTTGGGTAATGAGTGAATAAGGACCAGTTGCTCGGGCATGCACTTTGTCATCAACAAGGTGATGCAATTTAAGCATGTAAATATAACCAACGGTAACAGCCTGTTCGAATCGCTCGCCCGTTCTGCCATCAAACAAATAGCTTTTGCCAGAGACAGGTAAGCCGCATTCTTTCAAGACATCCCGAATTTCTTCTTCGGTAGCTCCATCGAATACAGGGGTGATGGCCTTGAAACCAAGTTTGGAAGCTGCCCAACCAAGATGGGTTTCAAGAATCTGTCCCACATTCATACGACTAGGAACACCAAGAGGATTCAAAAGAATATCAACAGGAGTACCATCAGCAAGATAAGGCATATCTTCGACAGGTAAAATCTTGGAGATAACACCCTTGTTACCATGTCGACCAGCCATTTTATCGCCGACAGAAATCTGTCGTTTTGCAGCAACATAAACCTTGACCATTTGTTGAACGCCTGGAGGAAGTTCATCACCCATTTTGAGGATATTGAGCTTGCGATCCTTTTCGTCAAACAAAGTGTTCAAGCGTTCGCGATGTCTGCCATAAACTTCAACGCAATCTTTTTTGCGTTCTGGGCTACGAATGTCGAGACGGTCCATGGTGAAATGCTGAGCAAGGTCGAGCAAGGCTTTTTCATCCTTGTCGGTGGAAGACTTGCCTGCAAAATCTTTGACCAGATTTTTATCTAGAACGCCACCCAACTCGGTAAGCATCGAACGGAATTCTTCGATGATTATTTTGTTGTAATGAGATTCCAGATCACGGGATTCTTTGTCAAGGGTCTTTCTTTCTTCATCGGTCATGCTGGATTTGCGACAGAATCGCTTGGATTCGGTAACAATGCCTTCAATACCCGATGGAACTTCAAGACTGTCATTTTTGACATCTTCGCCAGCGCGACCGAAGATTGCATAAAGCAATTTTTCTTCAGGCGTAAGTTCGCTCTTAGACTTGGGTGATACCTTACCTACAAGGATATCGCCTGGTTGAACATAAGTACCAATTCGAACCACACCATGCTCATCAAGGTTTGCAAGAGCCTTGGGTGAAACATTAGGGATATCGCGGGTAAATTCTTCTTTACCAAGTTTGGTTTCCCGAATCTCGATTTCAAAATGTTCAATGTGAATACTGGTGTAAGTATCGTTGTGAACCAGTTTCTCACTGATGATAATAGCATCTTCAAAGTTGTAACCATCCCAAGACATAAATGCGACAAGCACATTTCTGCCCAGAGCGAGTTCGCCATGACTGGTGGCAGCACCATCAGCAAGGACGGTACCTTTTTTAACTTTTTGGCCAAATTTAATAAGAGGCCTATGGTTTTGGCAGGTATGTTCGTTAAGCCCTACGAACTTGCGAAGGATTAGTTCGCGATACCCAGATTGAGCTCGTGCACGATCAAGAATACTGCCTTCACCAGTATCAGCCAGTTTATGATGGCCTACAATAATTCGATCGGAATCAACATAGGTAATGTAACCATCAAGTGGTGATTTAAGAACCATGCCGCTATTGTAAGCAACATCTTTTTCAAGGCCTGTGGCAACAAGTGGAGCCTCGGTGATTAGCAGAGGAACCGCTTGCCTTTGCATGTTGGAACCCATCAATGCACGGTTTGCATCGTCATGTTCCAAGAAGGGAATAAGGCCAGCAGAAACCCCGACCATTTGCTTGGGGCTAATGTCGATGTATTCTACTTCATCAGCACCAACTTGCTTAAAGTCACCTTCATGGCGTGCGATAATACGCTCTTCGGTAATTTTCTGGCCATCGGAAGGGGCATCGGCTGGCGCAAGGTTAGCAAGAGCTTCTTCATCAGCACGCAACCATTTAACATCGGTGGTCAGTTTCCGTTTTTTGATAGCCCTGTAAGGGGTAATAAGGAAGCCATAATCATCAACACCTGCATAAATGCTAAGATGCGAGATAAGACCGATGTTAGTACCTTCAGGAGTCTCAATTGGGCAGATTCTTCCGTAGTGCGAAATGTGCACATCGCGTACATCGAACCCAGCCCTTTTTCTGTTTAAACCACCAGGCCCAAGGGCAGAAAGTCGCCTTTCGTGCGTCAACTGAGACAATGGGTTGGTCTGATCCACAACTTGACTAAGTTCACCACGACCAAAGAAGTATTCGATGGCTGCAGAGATACTCTTAGGGTTGATCAATTGTCTTGGAGTCATATCCGTTTGTTCGCGCATGCTCATGCGTTCTTGAACGGTACGCTTCAATTTAAGAAATCCCTTGCGCAACTCATCAGCAGCAAGTTCATCAATTGTTCTAACGCGCCTGTTACCAAGATGATCGATATCATCAGCATAACCTTCCTTGGCACGTAATTTAAGAAGATACTTAATCGCGTTAAGGAAATCGATGGAACGCAAAGTCATTTCTGACTCTTGGATTTCTTGATCGAATTTTCGGTTAAGCCTGAAGCGGCCAACTTTACCCAGACGGTATCTGCTAGGGTCTTGGAACTTTTCTTTGAATAGTTCCTTGGCTTTTTGCAGCTGTGGTGGGTTACCTGGACGAAGCCTCTGGTAGATTTTCAGTAAAGCTTCTTCATGGGTATTCGTTGCATCATCTTTCAAAGATGCCATGATAATCGGATCTTTAGCAGCCTTTAGAATGATAACTTCTTTGACGCTGGTCAGAGAGATAGCATTTACCTTTTCTTCGGTAAGGATTTCGCCACTTTCAGCATAAATCTCACCGGTTTCAGGATCAATAACATCCCCAACTACTTGAGCTGCTTTCAATCTGGCTTTACCTGCTGCTGTCATTTTTACAGCTTCAGTTTCATAAAATTCCTTGATGATATCAGCATCGGTGGAATAATTAGGATCCATTGCGCGAAGAAGAGTCATGGCGGAAAACTTGCCTGACTGATCAATTCGAACGCTTAGAGCATCCTTCTTCGTTACATTAATCTCAATCCAGCTACCGCGTTCAGGAATAATTCTGCAGCTATGCAATTCCTTATCGCCATCGATTGTTTTCTGGAAATCAACACCAGGTGAGCGATGTAATTGGCTTACAACAACGCGTTCTGCACCATTAATGATGAATTCACCACCACCAATCATGATGGGCATTTCACCAAGAAAAACTTCCTCTTCAACGGGTTGTTCTTTTTCAAGGCGGAGCCAAACTTTAAATGGTCGGCCGTAAGTCAGCCTTAGTTGTCTGCACTCATCAGGACCAAAACGTGGTTTACCAAGTTCATAACGAAGGTACTGAAGACGAATTGTCTTATCGTAACTTTCAATAGGAAAGATTTCTTTAAGCACACCTTCTAATCCAGAAGCATCGCGCTTTTCAGGATGTACATCAAGTTGAATAAATCTATCGTAAGATTTAGTCTGGATGTCGGTTAATGAAGGCACATCTATGGTATCGCCGAATCGTCCAAAGTTTCTAACAACTTCAGGGGTGATTGTGCGTTTTGAAGTAATGGGCATGGCAAGTAGCTCCTACCCTTGGTGGATTCCAAGCAAAGTTCAATAATGCCGACAGGTACGAAAGAGGTGACAAACCAAAACCGTTCCCAAGTCAGCCCAACGGGAACATCAAAAGTTAATAATAAAAGTCGGAGGACTCAATAACGTTAAAGCAAAGCCAGTTAGCTTAATTACATTCTGATTTAAACCGATATAGACATTACCAAGATTTTTTGGCATAAGATAAAATCTCCCAAAATAGCTAAAGCCAGGTATATTAACCTGGCTAAGTGCCTTAGTAAAATCAAATAACTCGATAATAGGATATCCTTTTGCTGACATATTTAAGTGAGCTTTCCCTTCCAAACAGCAGCAATTCTAAATAAAGGGAATCCATTTCCTTAATTCAGAGCAAATATCAAACAAACCAAGTATTTTCGTATTAAACCACAAGAACTAAGCATTGCAAAACAAAAAACAAATGAATTCCGGATAACAGCTTTAATTTCTTAAAGAAGCTATCCGGAATAATTCGCTTTATTTACTTCAAGCTTATTTTTGCGCCAGCATCTTCAAGCTTTTTCTTGACAGATTCAGCTTCGTCCTTAGCAATGTTTTCCTTAACATTCTTAGGAGCGCCTTCAACCAAATCCTTAGCTTCTTTCAAGCCTAGGCCGGTGATTTCGCGAACAACCTTGATGATGCTGATTTTCTTGTCAGCAGCAGCAACGCCATCCAAAACCACGGTGAATTCAGTTTTAGCTGGAGCAGCTTCAGCGCCAGCAGCAGCGCCACCAGCGGCTGCCATCATAACGCCACCGCCTGCAGCAGGTTTAATATTGTGAACCTTTTCAAGGTAATCAGCCAATTCGACTGCCTTGAGCAAGGTAAGGGAAACGATTTTTTCTCCAAGTTCTGAAATCTCTGGAGCGTAGGTTGTTGCATCGGACATGAAAACTTTCCTTTCTTAAATTGCTGCTTGAAGCTTAGCAGCGATTGGTGCGTAATAACGGTTAAAAAAAGACCCCTAGCTGGCGGTAGACTCTGCAGCAACCCCAGTGGTTTCTGCAGGAATTCTTTCGGAAATTGTTTTAATCTGACTGGCAATGATGCCACCAACTGAAATAATCTGGCTGGCAAGTTTTGCACCAGGTGCAAGGATCATACCAGCGATAGTTCCAATTGCTTCTTCGCGAGTTGGCATCTTGATAGCTACATCAAACGGAACAAGCAAAGAGTCTGCCACTGCGCCTTTAATTTTTACAGTTGTTTTGTAACCTGCTGCGGTTTTAGGATTCTTGAGTTCGGCTTCGAGTTCTCGGCATAATTCTGCGATTGAATTTGTACCCCAAACCAAAACAGTAGGACCATGGAAATAAGCAGAATCCCTTGCAATGTTGATGCCCTGTTCAGACAAAACCATTCTCGCCAAAGTGTTTTTAACAACTTTGAAGTGAATTTTCTTTTTTCTAAGAGTTGCACGAAGACTCGTGTTATTTTGAGCAGTAATTCCTTGAACTTCAAGAAATACTAAATCCTTAACATTTTTAAAGTCCTTACGAAGGGCTTCAATTTCCATACCTTTGATTAACTTACTCATATTTTCTTTATCCTGCTAAGGGATCAAACTCTAATGTTTGATCTTATCTTGTTGATTTAATTAAATTGTGACTGGAATTCCAGGACACATCGTCGCTGATATTGTTACAGACTTAATATAGTTACCACGAATGCCGGTAGGCTTTGATGCTCGAACTTGTTCAACAAAAGCCAAAGCATTTGAAGCTATTTTGTCGGTATCGAAGCTAATTTTGCCAATGCCTGCGTGCACATTGCCACCTTTGTCTGAACGATATTCAACTTTACCCGATTTAAATTCTCTAACAATTGCACCAATATCTTGACCCGAGCCAATAACGGTGCCTGCCTTTGGTGTTGGCATTAAACCACGGGGTCCAAGAACCTTACCAAGGCGACTTACTTGCCCCATCATGTCTTGGGTTGCAAGAACAACATCGAAGTCAAGCCAGTTTTCGGACTGAATCTTTTTGATTAGATCGCCTTCACCAACGAAATCCGCACCTGCAGCAGTTGCTTTAGCAGTATTATCGCCTTGGCAGAAAACAAGAACGCGAACCTTCTTGCCTACACCATGAGGAAGAGCAACACTACCACGAATCATCTGATCGCTTTGAGCGGAGTCAATACCCAAGCTCATGTGAATTTCGATAGATTCATCAAATTTGGCGCGTTTAACTTGTTTAAGAATAGTGATTGCTTTGTCTAAAGAAACTTGGCCTTCTTTAGTTACTTTCGCGTAGATTGTAGCAATCTGAGCTTTTAGCTTTTTACCCTTATGCGGTGGCCTACCTGGTTGCTTGCCCTTCCTTTTACCGGAAGATTCAGAATTTGAGTTTGCAGGTGCCGCCTTAGGGGTAGCAACAGGGACTGTTGCTTCTTCTGAGACTTTTGGTTCTTTTTCTGATTTTGCCATGACTATTTCCCAAATTATTCGTGAATATTTATAGTAGATACAAATAGCAAGATCGGCCACTAGAAATTGGCCGTTTCTTGACGATTTTTATTTATGCTTAAGCTTCGACTGTTAAACCAAGGCTTCTAGCAGTACCAGCAATGATACGAGCAGCATGATCTAAATCACGAGCATTAAGGTCAACAAGTTTCTTTTGTGCGATATCTCGAACTTGAGCTTGTGATACTTTAAAGCCTTTGTATTTACCACTTCCCTTGGTTTTCTCGTCACCAGGAATAACATCACCGCCCTTTTTCTTTTCGGGAGGAATGCCTGCAGCAATTTTCAGAAGGATGGAAGCTGGAGGGCTTTTCACAATAAATTCAAAAGAACGATCAGAATAAACTGTGATAACGATAGGTACGATAATACCTTTGTTATCTTTAGTTCGTTCATTGAATTGGGATACAAATGCCCCAATATTCACACCATGTTGCCCCAATGCTGGGCCAACTGGTGGTGCAGGGGTAGCCAAACCACCTGGACACTGTAGACGAATCTGAGCTGTAACTTGCTTTGCCATTTCAAACCCTTATTTAAACGATTTCAACTTGCCAGTATTCCAATTCAACGGGAACTGGCCTTCCAAAAATAGTTAATTCCACTTTAACTCGGCCCAATGCTTCCATGATTTCTTTGACTTCGCCATCCATGCCTGCAAAGGTTCCATCCTTTACCTTGATTCGATCGCCTGCATCAAAAGCGGGTCTGCTAACAACGGTAGCAGCAACATTATCACCTTTGACACGGAGCATGCGCTCGATTTCACGCTCACTCATTGGGGTGGGAAGTTTATGAGTGGCAGTGCCACCTACAAAATCGCCAACACCAGTGGTTTCGCGGAACAAATACAAGATCGGGTCATTAAATTCGACTTCGACCATAAGATAACCAGGAAAAAGCTTTCTTTCTCTGGAGACTCTTTTGCCCCTGCGCATTTCCGTTACTTTTTCAATTGGAATATGGATTTGGCCAAAGAATTCTTCCAAGCCATCAATTTTGACTCGTTTTTCGAGTGCTTCTTTGATGGATTCTTCTCTACCACTCTGAACTTTGACAACATACCAGCTTTTGCCCAAGCTAGGTTTTGCACTAATTTCAGGTGTAGAACTTTGAACGGGATGACTTTCAGATTCTACTGAAGGGTCAACAGGTTGTTCTAAATTATCCGATACCATTGTTTCGAACTCCGAAACAGTTGTTTACCATTTTTTCAGGTCAACACTTGTATTTTTCTGAACACTATCCTGACCGAAGCGAAGCACCCCCGCTTTTGTCAGGAAAATTCTCCAAAACTGATCCATCGCAAACAAAAAGACAGACATCAAAACCAAGGTGGTTAAAACCACAATGGTATCATGAAACAACTTCTTTTTGGTTGTCCAGGAAACCTTATTCATCTCGGCTTCAGTTGCGATCAAGAAATCGGCAAATACCGGAATATTGACAACTTTCCACGAGATCCATAATGCAAGAATGATTAAAAGTATCGGTCCTGAGAACTGAATTCCAGGCAGCAAAATCAAGGAACGATAGATAACAGTTCCTTCAGCAATTTTGAGTGGAACAGATTCAGCAGGCTTGCGATCATTTTTAATTAATTCACGTGATTCTTCTTGGAAAGAATCTTTTGATACTATCTCACCTATTTTATATTTAGAATCACCGGTTAACAAACCAATTTTGATAAAGAGGTTTGGGTCAATGGCTGAATTAGCCATACGGAAATCTGCACGAGAAACTAATAGGTCACCATCAGTTTTATAACCAGCGGACTGAAGAAACGCTAGCGCGTCACCTACTTTATCAGGGTTTATCTTAACTTTACCTGTATAAGGTATTTCGATCTGCCAGTTGGAGCCATTTCTTGCAAGGGTATCATTACGAACAAGAGTCATGATGCCGGTACCGAACAAAATTAAAAGACACATGATTGTGCCTCTTCGGATTTTGGATCCTTGATTTTGTTTGAATGAATCTCGGGAAAACCAACCTTGTTCTTCAATACGATTAAAAAGTTTGATATTGCTAGGGCGGAAGAAAAAGATAAATGAACCTATTGCAGCAAGAGCGGCGCCTGCACCAGCCAAGCCCAACCCAAAGGATTCTGGGAAGACTCTTTTATCGAATACTAGACTTTCAGTAAATTTACCCCAAATAGAATCAAAATAGAGATTGGCAAGCACTAGAACAAATCCGATAAAAATACCTGCTTTGAGGCCTGGTAGTTCGTGGAATATTTTGTTTTTTCCGATGATAATTAAAGCAGTGATACCAAGACCAAATCCTACCAAGGTGAGTGTGATATTAGAGGTAGAAGTTGCTGGGAATTTTAAAAGATCAAACCACACCAAAGGAAGAAGTTGCAGCAAAGCATAAGCAATAGCAACGAAGAGTACGAGAAAGCCCAAACTATAAATCGCAGGATTAGCGTTTATAAAGGAGGGTGCTGAATCGGGTTTATTTTTAATGGTCGATGCCATTTTTGTCCTACGAATACCGACTGTTTGAAAAAACCAGGCGAGTTAGCAATAGTTCGCCAAAGAAGATCATACGAGAAAATTATTTTTTTTCCCGATAATATTTTTAAGAACACGGGCGGAGGGAGTCGAACCTTCAACCCCCGGTTTTGGAGACCGGTGCTCTGCCAGTTGAGCTACACCCGTATTAATCATGTAACCAACCTTTATCTAATCATAACCAAGGCATAGGTTGGCAGGAATTACTTTTTGCGGGTTTCTTTATGAATAGTAACCTTGCGCAATTTTGGGCAATACTTCTTAAGTTCGAGGCGTTCTGGCCCACGGGTTTCTTTTTGAGCCCTGTAGTTGCGTTCGCCTGATTCGGTGCATTCTAGCCAAACATATTCACGCATCGTAAACTCCAATTTACTAGTAGTTTAAAAACCAAGGGCACCCGAATGGAAATAGTTCCGTAGCGGGCGCCCCGCGGCTTTAACAAGGCTGGTGTTACTCAAGAATCTTGGTAACCACGCCAGATCCAACAGTTCTGCCACCTTCACGAATTGCAAAGCGGAGGCCTTCTTCCATAGCAATTGGGGAATCTGGCAAGAGTTGAACCACTAAATTCTTAACATTGTCACCAGGCATACACATTTCAACACCAGCAGGTAAAGTTACAGAGCCTGTAACATCAGTGGTGCGGAAATAGAACTGGGGACGATAGCCGCTAAAGAATGCGGTGTGTCTACCACCTTCTTCTTTGCTAAGCACATAAATTGAACATTCGAATTTGGTATGGATGTTGATACTGCCTGGTTTAGCAAGAACCTGACCACGTTCAACGCCATCGCGGTCAATACCACGAAGCAATACACCAACATTGTCGCCAGCTTGGCCTCTATCGAGAGTCTTCTGGAACATTTCGATACCTGTGATAACGGTTTTCACTGGATCCTTGCGGAGTCCAAGAATTTCAACTTCGTCACCAACTTTACAAGCACCGCGTTCGATACGGCCAGTAGCAACAGTACCACGACCTTTGATGGAGAACACATCTTCGATGCTCATCAAGAAAGGCTTATCTTCTTCACGAACAGGGTCAGGGATGTAGGAATCCAAAGCGTCCATGAGGTTGTCAAGGCATTTGCCAGCAGCATCATCTTTGCCGCCAGTAAGCATAACGGGAAGTGAGCTACCACGAATGATAGGAACTTCATCGCCAGGGAATTCGTACTTATTAAGAAGTTCGCGAATTTCCATTTCAACAAGTTCAAGAAGTTCTGGATCGTCAACGAGATCTACTTTGTTGAGGTAAACAACAACTTTAGGCACACCCACTTGGCGGGCGAGCAAAATATGTTCGCGCGTTTGGGGCATTGGGCCGTCGTTTGCAGCAACCACAAGGATGGCACCATCCATTTGTGCTGCGCCAGTAATCATGTTTTTGATATAGTCGGCATGGCCTGGGCAATCGATGTGTGCATAGTGGCGTTTATCGGTTTCGTATTCGACATGCGCAACAGCGATGGTAACGGTTTTAAGATCATCGCGGACGGTACCGCCTTTGGCGATTTCCTTGTAATCCTTGAATTTCAGGACTTTGTTGATGTGAGCTCGACGAGCAACAATTGCTGCTGTCGTGGTAGTTTTGCCATGGTCAATATGCCCAATGGTTCCAACATTAACATGGGGTTTATTACGATTGAAAATTTCCTTAGCCATCACGCCTCCGAAAGATCAAAATAAGGTTAACAAGGATGCCTACAAAAGCCACATCCAAGATTCTAGGAAAAAACCAATAAAGTACACCTGTTATTTTTAAAAACAGATGAACACCCAGTTTAAATACTGGGTGAGTCATTGGTAGTAAGTGCCCGGACTTACTAAATAGCTGCTGCTGGGACTTGAACCCAGGACCTCTGCCTTACCAAGGAAGTGCTCTACCACTGAGCTACAGCAGCGTAGTGGAACTTTTTAGGGAACCACAAAGCGGGTGAGGAGAATCGAACTCCCATAGCCTGCGTGGAAGGCAGGTGCTCTGCCATTGAGCTACACCCGCATGGCAGATAATCTTACAGAAATCTCAGTGGGTAGAGAGGGATTCGAACCCCCGTAGGACAAAGTCCGACAGATTTACAGTCTGTTGCCATTGGCCGCTCGGCCACCTACCCGGCCGAATTTTCCGCCTTAACATCAGAGCTATACTCACCCTTAATCAAGCATCTGAAGGCGCTAAAATCATTAACTAACAAATTTCTGCAAAATACTCTTCAAAGCTATTCTTACAACTGCTCTACAGAGCTAGCGGAGGGACTTGAACCCTCAACCGCTGGTTTACAAAACCAGTGCTCTGCCATTGAGCTACGCTAGCACGGCTAGCCTTGGAGAAAAGTAAATATAGGCCAGTTATTGCCTTAAGGCAAGGTTAAAACTGTCTTCGGGGTCAATTACCTAAATATTTTTTGAAAAGACAAATGTTTTTCAGCGGATTTAAGGTTTGGGTAATTTTTTGTATTGGAGTAAAACGCCATCGAAAGCAGGGTAAATTTTTATAGTTCTGCCAGAAAAGCCAGGAGAGGGGGGAATAGGTACAATTTCAAACGATTTTCCGGAATCTGTGCTACGAAGGGGTATGAGCCAGAATTTATTTTGAGTTTCGGGTAGTTCCAGATTGTTAATTGTTACGATATCACCGACTTTTGGCGTTTTATCATTTAATGCGGAATAAAGTACTTCGGTGACTTGGGCAACAACAGTGTTTTCTTGCAAACGGGGTTCGATAATCAAGTCGAGTTGAGAAGTCAAAAATTGTGGTCGGGACAAGCGGACGGGTTTGCTATCAATGCCACGGGTGGTATGGATGACTAAAAAGCCTAAATAGCAAATCCAAGACAAGAACAAAGTCAGGGCAATAAGAAGCTTTAAGCGGTTTGGCTTCATCGTGCTCGCTCGTTTTCGGGCTTAAAAGCAATCACATAATCATGCATAAGACCAGTTTCAATATCAAAAATATCTTCAAAATCATCCATGGAGTCATTTTCTGTTTTGCTCATGAGACCAATTTCGACAAGATTGAAAACCATGTTTCCGAAATCACCGGTTTTTTTGATTCCCCATTGATTGAAAACACACCGAGCCATGAGTCCGAATTCATCAAGGGCAAATTTTCGCACCCCTTCGATCAATTGTTTGCCTGAAACATGGTGCTCTTTGGCAGGTTCTTCACCTTCGGGGGGCTTTATTTTTCCGAGTGTTTTTTGGGTGTATGCGAGTGCTTGAAAAAGAAACTCGTAAGCTTCGTAGGGAAACCTAGGGTCTTTTTTTATGATTTCGTGGATTTTCGGATGATAAGAACCCATGTCTTTTATTGATTCCATAAGTGTTTAATTTGCAGAAGTTTTAATAACTTCTGAATGCATGATGGATATTCTACGGCCATCTTCAAACTCTACCAGAAGCCTGCGCGAGAGAATTTCCTGTGCTAAAACTCTGCCTTTACCTTTTTCAGTTGTTATCAAAGTTCCAACATCAGGCATTTCTTTCTGATGAAGATCATATACATCTTGTTCGAACCGAAGGCAACATTTTAACCTGCCGCACCTTCCTGAAATTTTTGCTGGATCGAGGGATGCTTTTTGCATGCGAGCCATTTTCATGGAGACCGGAGGCATTTCGATCATGTGAGAGTTGCAGCAGACGGGTTTGCCGCAATCGCCAAAATCTGCAAGAAGTTTAGCTTCATCGCGGATACCGATTTGTCGCATTTCAATGCGCGTTTGAAATTCTCGGGCAAGGTCTTTTACCAAATCTCGGAAGTCGATTCTGATTTCGGAAAGGTAATAAAAGATAAGCCTTTCAGCGCCAAAAAGAAGCTCGACATCAACCATTGCAAGTTGGATACCCCGTTTTTCAGAAAGAGAGGCGCAGGTTTCGAGGGCCTTGGCTTCCAGTTTTTTGTTTTGTGCTATTCGTTGGATATCTTGGGGGGTTGCCTCCCTCACAATGGTTCCAGCGGTCGAATCTATAAGCCATTTAAGGGTGTTTTCATTTGACTCGCAAAGGATTTCGCCAGATTCCTGACCTCTTGGGGTTTGAAGGATAACGGTAGCGCCCTTAACATAAGTTGTATGTGCCGCATCATATTCACCCATTAAGCGCATAGCGCCATGCCTGACGATCCATTTTATTGCCATGACAACAATGCTCCAAAGTGAGTTATCAAGGCTAAATAACAACGTATAAAATACGGATTATTGGTTACAAGATAACGAAGCATAGCAGGAATGTATAAGAGTAACTGTTATGCTTCAAATATAAATTTATTAGTGGTTAAATTGAAAAGCCTTCGAGTTTAGTAATGCCCAAACGAGGTCTTGGGCCCCGATCTGCCTTTTATCGATGGGTTTTCCAAAGGAAGAGAGATTATTTTGCAGACGGATTAACTCTGCATCCTGAGCCCGGAATGCCGCTAAAATCGTGTTTATTTGCATAGGATTTCTCTTAGCTGGCTCTAATTGAAATATTTTAACGAGTTCGGATTCTGCACCGAAGGGCTGAATTTGACCAGGGGATTTCGTGAGAGAAATTTTGAATCTTCCCAGAGTATGCTGGGTACCAAAATTTTGAATAAGGGTGATTGTTAGCTCGCCTTTATCTTTAAATAGTGCTGGGTTTTGAATTTGAAAATAAGCGGAACTTGGTTTGCCAAATTCGGGTGATATAGCCCAACCAGTGGTTAAATTATTATCAATAGCATTTGCAATGGGGAAAGTCGCTTGGTTAAAAGTGGACTTCGGATTTGTAAGAGGGAGGGGTGCGGGTTTTTGCCCCTCTAGGTTAAAAGTAGCTTTAAATTCGTTAAGAACAAAGTTGCCATTGGGCGCGCGACCCGGTCCCTTAGTCGGCAGGGTGTCGTGAGGTAAAACTTCAAGCAAAATGCCCGTCCAAGCCTGTTTATCGACTGGGATTTTTACAGTGATGGTTTCTTGTAGAGGATTTTCGCCGCTGGCAAGAAAGCTTCCATCATCAAGCTTGGTCAATTTAGCTTGGGATTTCGCAGCGGCAGTAGCGGCTTTAATGTTTTCCCACTCTGCAACTTTGGTATAGGATTTTTCCCACTGATCCAAGCGTTGGGGTTCGCTTTTCTTGTGAATTTCGAGGGCTTCTGTTCTGCGATTAAATTCTTCCACCATGGGCTGGAAATCGGGTTCGCCATCTTTGAGGGCTTTTAAGCCTGCATTGATTTCGGGCTGAGTAGGAGGCCTGTTTAAAACGCTGAGAAACAATTCTTCAATAAGTTTTGAATCATCTTTTTGGGTGCTTAGAAGTTTAGCGATAAGGTTATTTGGGTCGCGAACTGCATCGCCAATAACTGGGCCATTCACCAAGCTTAAAACGGGCCCAAGCATCATGGAGGAAGATCTTTCGCATTCGCAAGCACTTTGGCGTGGGGGCTTACCAAACAATTGAAAGAATCCGCCACCAACATCAACTGAAGCATCAACTAATTGTGCGGCTCTGGTGCCGGCAGGAACGCCAGGAAGTTTAGTGATAGAGCCAGTTGCGCGGTGGATGGAATCAAAGAGAACCTCAGCAGGCAGCCTGCGAGCCAAAGCGTGAGAGAAATTTGACTCATCATCTTTGTTCCAATCATTGGTTTGAACAGAAAGCTGATAGACCCGTGATTTGCAAATAAGTTTGACGATGTGCTGGATATTAAAACCGCTTTCAATGAATTCTGAGGCGAGTTTTTCAAGGAGCTTGGGGTTTGAAGAAGGATTTCCAGCTCGGATATCATCAATCGGTTCGATAAGGCCAACGCCCATTAAGTAGGACCATTGCCTGTTGACAAAGCTGCGGGCAAAATAAGGATTTTCTTTGGAGGTAACCCAGTGAGCCAATTGCTGTCTTCTGCTAGAATTTTCTGCTGCTTTATCTTTTAAATCGAAAGGGAATTGCGGTGGTGCAACCAATCCCGTTCGTTCGTGTTTCAGTTCTCCAGATTTTGAATCTGCGATAACTTCAACTAGAGGTTGTGCCCCTTCAACAGCACTACCACCAACTTTTTGGCCTTTGTATTTTTGGTCTTCCACCCTTGATATTTGGGCAAAGTAAGCCGAAAGTTGGTAATACTGGTCTTGGGTCCAGCGTTCGAATGGATGATCGTGGCATTTGTTGCAATTAAATCGGACGCCCAGAAAAAGGTGGGTGCTATTTTCAGCAACAGCAGCGGGGTCGCGCAATATTTTATAGTAGCTTGCTGCAGGGTTCTCCAAATTCGATCCCGAACTGGTGAGAATATCGCTGGCAAATTTGTTGTAGGGTTTGTTGGTAGCGATTAAATCACGAATATAACTATTAAGCTTGGCTGCACCTTGATCGCCCAAATACAACTTGTTGACTTGTAACAGATCAGCCCATTTGTTTGTCCAATGTTCGATGTAATCGGGTGAACCAACGAGTTTGTCAATTACTTCGTCTCGCTTAACCTTGCTATCGCGTTTGTCAGCAAGAAAAGTTTTTACAGCGTCAGAAGTTGGTGGCAGGCCGGTGAGATCAAGGGTGATTCTGCGCAGAAACTCGGTATCACTGCAAAGCCCACTGGGTAGGACTTTGATGGATTGAAGTTTTTCATAAACCAAGTGATCGATGAAGTTGTTTTCGATCTGTGGTTCCCATTTAAAATTCTTGCGATCGCCCATGATAATAAAAGTAGAGGCTGCATAATTACCTTCAAATCTTGCAAGAACCGTAGCTTCTCCCCTTCTCAAGCCTTGCACAACGCCGTTCTTTTCTACAAGCGCTGCTTCAATATTGCTGCTTTCAAGAAATGCTTCAGCAGTAACATCTCTGCTGGTGTTGTCTGGGTAGAAAGCTTTAACAAGCATTTGTTGTTTCATGCCTGGAAGTGGCAAAACGAAATCCTTTGGGAAGACTTCGATTCTGGAAGCCTTAGGGGTGGAAGGATCATACTTAACGCCTTCGGCAATCCATTTGCGGAAGATTTCGTAGGTTCTGTCGCCTGGCTGAATGACAGATCCACCAGCATGAGGGGTCTGCCCCGAGGCTTTGAGCAGCATGAGGCTAGAATCTGGAGCCGCCCGATTAAATCTTCGTCCTTCAAGATCATCGGTAAGTGATCTGTGATCAAAAAGTGAATCGTAGCCACGAAGGCTTAATTTGAAGCCATTTTTTCCTTCAGCAGAACCATGGCAGGTGCCTTGATTGCATCCTGTTCGTGCAAGGAGAGGCATCACATCGTTGATAAAGCTGGTGGGTGCCAAGCTTTTTGTCTGAGAAATTTTGATGGGAATGGAAATATTTTGCCCATCAAAAGAGGCTGAAATCATGCCTGTGCCATCTTTGAGAGGAGAAATAATGCCCGAGGGGGAAATTTTGACTAGGTCTTCGGGAACAGTCCATTTTCCAATGCGGGTGAGGTCAGCATTTTCGCCTGTGCTTAAAATGCCAGTCATTAAAACTTGGGAATAAGAGAAAGGGCCAACAAGGTCGATAGAAAGCGGGGTGATAGAGATTTTTTCAACTTTAGCACCAGCGGGCAGCTTTTCGGGCTCTTGCGCTTGGCTTAGATTTGCCTGAGTAAAAAAAAGCATTACTAGGGTAAATGTAGCAGTCATGGTCATATGTTTTGGGAAACGATTATTCATATTTACAATCTCCTGAAAGCAGGCTTCGTGGGTGTTTTAGTTTTTACTAACTGTAATTGGTACTGGGACGAATTCTTTTTCTTTTTCCCCAGTTGGAATTTTGAACAATTTAACAGTACCATCAAATCCGGCGGCTGCGATTTTTGTGCCATCTGGCGTGAAAGCTAAGGAATAAATGGGCGTTAGTCCGGTTTCAATTTTGGTTACTACCTTGCCATCCTCTGCCTGATAAATTTTAATAAAACCTTTACCATCCAAGCTACTTCCCGCTGCGAATAAACCACCATTTTTGTCAAAAGAGGTGGCATAAATCCTACCCGAAATAGCTTCATACTCACGTACTTTGTTGGCATCATCACCGATGACGCGCTTGGTAACCCGGTGCATTTTGTAAAGCCTTGGAATGCCATCCGATCCGCCGATTAGGAGTTCTTCATAAACTTTTTCTGCAGCATCGGTACCCTCTGCACCTTTAACCATGGTTTTATCTTTGCGGGGACGGACAGAAACAGTTTGAAGTCCGCCTTTAAGAGCTCCGGGGGTAATGCTGGTAATGTTGTCGATAAAGCGTTGGGTTGCAATTTCGGTTAGTTTCATGGAGCGATCTCTGCTAATGGAAGCAAGAAAAAGGCCATCGCGGGAAAAAGCAGTACCCAGAACCCAATCGGTGTGGGCGCCTTGATAAAGGATTTGTTTGCCGGTAGTAGCGTCGATTGCCCGAACAGAGTTATCCGCACAGCCATAAGCGATTTTTGAGCCATCTGGGGACCAGCTAACCCCGTAAATGGTATCGAAAGTTGAAGGGGCGGAAAGGATGAGCTTTTTCTTGGCTACATCCCAGATTTGAATTTCTCCAAATCGGCCGGGAGATCCAGCCGCCGCTGCTATTTGTTTGCCATCTGGTGAAAACGCAAGAGATTCGATTTTTTCTGCAAGGCCGATAAGCCTTCCTAGAATTTCGGAGCCATCGGCTTTGTGCAGAATGATTTCATGGTAACCAGAAACACCTAAGATTTGGCCATCAGGAGAGAAATCGATCGAAGTGATCACAGGAGGAAGGGAATAAATCGGAGGATGTTCTGGATCAACAAGTTTCTTGGCGGATTTGGGTGAATCGTCCTTGGCTCCTTCTGATATCCATTTGCGAACGAGTTCGGTTTGATCCTTGGTTAAAGGATCCTTTCCTTTGGGCATTTCAGCTTTTTGATCTCCATGGGCAATAATAACCTGATAAATATTGCTTTTTGTAGGATCTCCCGGGACGATTTGAACTTTATCTCGGTCTCCTTTCAAAAATAAAGAAGGATAGTCGATCATCATGTAGCTGCCCTGAACTTTTGCTGGTTGGTGGCAACCCTGGCAGTTTTGCTGGAAAATTGGCCTAATATCTTTGAAATAACTTGTGAGGGTGTTTGTTTTGACTTTATCTTCTGCAGCAATTATGCTTTGGGGCAGAATCAAGGCAAGAAATGCCAAAGTTAATATTAAGGATGGTTTCATGTTAAATTCGGGTTCTACCAGAAAATTTAATGGGATGTCAAAAACCTTTTGGAAGGAATAACCATACCTATATTGGCAATAAAAAACCATTTCTGCAAGCAAGATATCTGAAAACCGGTATTGCTATACGCAAAAGTATTGTGAATCCTTGTTAGTATTGTAGTTAACCAAAGGCTTCAGGGGATAGTCATGCGAATAGGAAATTGGCATACATCGTTACTTGCATTAATGTTGATTGGTGCAGCTTCCTGGGCTCAGGAAAGTGGGGAAAAGAAAGATTTTACCCCAAAAATCCCTATTAAATCCCTGAAATCTTGGATTACGGATCTTAAAGATAAAGATGCCAGTGTTCGAGATATTGCCCTAAGTGCAATTCCAAATTATGGTTCTTCCACTTCCGAAGCGATTCCTGCGGTAATTGATCGGTGCCTTGATCCCGATGCTGGAGTGCGGGTAAAAGCAGTGATGGCACTAAGCGTGCTTGAAATTTTAGACAGAGATATTCCTAGAACGGTTGATGCCCTTGCAAAAAGAGCTCAGGAAGATCCCCAAGCTCAGGTACGTTATCTTGCGATTAATGCCCTACAAAGATTTGATCCTGTAGATGCCAGACGGACTATAGCCGCTTTGGTCGAAGCTTCAAAATATCCAAACTCTTATGAAGTTCGAAGGATAGCTTTGATCGCTCTTGTAAAGTTTGGAATGGATAAAACAACAGGGCCCGATACCAAAGCTGTAGCAGCGGCATTGGCTGCATTGAAAGATACTGCAATTCCCGTGCGATATGCAGCTATTACGGCAATTGCACTTTTAGGAAAGCCAAACAATCCTATGGTATCTGCTGGTGTAGAAAAAGCCTTGACTGAGCTAGCCAATGGCACCGATAAAATATTCGCAATTTGGGCTAAAGTAGGCTTGGCAAATCAAGATGTGTTAAGCACCGCGACCCATGTTAAGTTCATAAGCCAAATGTTGAAGCAAAGTGATCTGCAGGTAAAGTTAGAAGCAATGCGTGCAATTTCTGTAATCGGGGCTCTTGCAAAACCAACTGTTCCAGATTTGATTGATCTTCTTGAAGATAAAGATAACTTTGTTGTTTTTAACGCCTGCCTTACACTTGGTAGCCTTAACGTGGAGGCAAGAGAAGCAAAAGAACCTCTTACGAAGCTTATTGCTAAAAAAGATTTGTATGAACCTGTCAAGCAAGCTGCTACTAATGCATTGGAATCATTAAAAGGCGTTACCCCAAAACCAATGCCAAAAACGCCATGATTTTCGCTAAATCAAATAATACCATGAAGGGGGCCGCCTCTGGCTCCCAAGGCATCTACAGCTCTTTCTACTGCTGGATCTTCGATTAATGCTGGCGCATGGTGCGGTTTGCTTCGTGCATCAATCACCAAAGATCCATGGCATCCCCAATGCTTGTCACTAATAACCGAACCTATGCCGTGGATATCTTTGGCTGGATTGGTCTTGGTGAAAACAGTCCACAGGAAATTCCCCTGACTTGCACTTGTGAAGTCACTGTCATCGACCAGTAAAACCATTGGGAATTGATTGATGGAATCTGTGGGGTTAAATGCATCGCAGAAATACAAAGCATCGTGGTTTTGTGGCGTTTGAAAGGGTGGAGATTTGATGGCAAGTATGCCAGGCAGGCAAACCCTGGGGGCCTCAAAACCATTTGGAAGATTTAGTTTTTCAGGGATCGTCGTTGGTAGCGCCCTTCGAATCGGGCCTGCTGCAGCAAATACCACTTTAGATCCAAGGTTTAAACCACTGCCGCTGTAATCTAGCGTGTCCATGGTTGTGCGTGTGTGAAAATGAAGATCGTTGGTTAAATCAATTCGTTCGAGCAGATGTCTGAAAAACAATGGAATATCTTTAATGTCCAATTCTGGGTTATCTTCTTTTGCAATGATCAATAGGAATTTTGCAAGAGAGAGTTGCCCCTGTCCCAAGATTGCATTTGCGGCAGTCAGCAACTCTTGGGGTCTTTCGATGGTGTTGTAAGGGGTGTAGCGCTCGCTGCCTATGGCTAGTAACAAAGGGTGAACCCCTGCTGCATCGACTGCATTAACTGCGTGTACACCAGGAATGACCGTGGGAAGAATGGGGGCAGTCAATTCATGGATTAAATCTCCAAATGCTGTGTCTTCCTGGGGCGGCCTACCCACCACGGTGAATGGCCAAATTGCATTAGTTCTGTGGTATACCGCTTCCACTTTCATTACAGGGAAATCATGTGCAAGGCTGTAGTAGCCAAGGTGGTCTCCGAAAGGCCCTTCAGGTAAAAGCCTGCTGGGATCAACAATGCCGACGATGCAGAAGTCTGCTTCTGCAGGCATAAGGATGGGTCGAATATCTGGGGATGGCATAGGAAACTTAACCAAGTCCATACGTCTACCTCCGAGGGCCCCTGCAAAGCATATTTCAGGCATTGCTTCGGGTAAAGGCATAACGGCAGCAACTGCAAGGCTTGGAGGGCCACCTACTGAAATAGCCACTCGGAATGGCTTGTTTTTGTTGATGGCTTTGCTGTGATGAACGCCAATGCCCCTATGAAGCTGGTAGTGCAATCCGATCTCTTCATCGGTTTTGTATTGGTTGCCTGATAATTGGATGCGGTACATGCCAATGTTTGAAAATCTCCAACCGGGGCTCTCAACATCTTCGGTATGAACTTGAGGCAGAGTGACAAAAGCTCCCCCATCCTTTGGCCAGCAAACCAATTGAGGCAGTTTGGAAATAAGGGTTTGGTTTTCTAATAATGGGCCAGTACGAACAACTCTGGGCAGCGAGTTCCATAAACCAGAAAACAACTTAGGCCATAGAAGGGGATTCCGCATTACTTTTTCAGGGTAGGCCTTGCAGGCAACCATAGCTTCCACGGTGGCGAGTTGATGGCGGAATATGAACTTTGCTCGGGCAATGTTCCCAAATAGATTACTCACCATGGGGAATTTTGAGTTCTTTACATTGGTAAAGAATATAGCCGGCCCATTAGCCTGAAAGACTCTTCGATGGATAGCCGCGGCTTCGAGATGCGGATCGACTTCAACATCGATACGAATCAAGTGTTTGTTTTTTTCAAGGTCCGTGACGCACTGTCTTAAATTTCGATAGCTCATTGCAATAAATCCTTAAATTGATGATTTATTTATAGACTCATTTAACGGTTAAGCAGTAGAAATCACCCTTTTCTTTAAAATTTAACGGTTAACTGGATGGGTAGGGCCAGAATCTAGATGTACCGAAGCCGATTTGCATAAAGTTTGCTGGTTTCAGGGTCGATCCATTTAAAGCGACGGAAGCCTTCACCGTAACCAAAAGAAATAGTATTGGTTGCGGTTTCGACTGTTTTTATTAGCTTTTTATGGGTGTTTGGATGATTGAAGTAATGCAAATTAGAGAGCCCGTAAGCGCCTTGACCCATGGTGCTTGGGTGCTTTTTTGCATTCCTGCGACGGTATTACTGATGAGGCGGACCCGTAATGATAAGCTGAAATCCATCGGGTTGTTGGTATATGGATTGACTATGCTTGCGTGTTTTGCAAGTAGCTGTTTATTTCATTCAGTTTGGGGTTCGGAAAGAATTATCGAAGCATGCAGATCACTGGATCATGTGTGCATATTTTTATTCATTGCAGGCACTTGTACGCCAATCGCATTAGTGTTTATGGAGAAGCGTTGGCGATTCATGTTCTTATCCAGCATGTGGTTTTTTTCCTGCGCCGGAATATCAGTTATTGTGAGTGGTACCACCATGCCCCTATATGTTAGGACCACGGTCTATCTCATGTTGGGTTGGATGGGATTGTTTCTTTATATTCAATTGTTGAAAAAGTTGCCTGAAAAGAAAGCTAGGCCCTTCATGATGGGTGGGATTATTTACAGCTTGGGGGCTGCATTTAATTTGGCCCATCAGCCCGTGATCATTCCAGGATTAATTGGCCCTCATGAAGTTTTTCACTTGGTGGTAATCCTCGGAAGCCTAACCCATTACTATTTCATGATAAAAACATTGGCGGGTTATTCGAAACCTCTCGACTTCGCCATGGAAATGTATGATAATCCTATCTTGATTGGTAATGATGCAAGTTGTTTGCAAGAAATGCCAATGTCACGAAAATCAGCCTGAATTCGAATGCAGTTGAAATGAAAATTGTTTTCTTTCCCCCAGTTGATGCACCTCGCGTTGCAAAATTTAATGCCATTGCTGGTCAGCATAAAGTGGTTAATGCCAATTCGTTAAATGAAGCAATGGAAGAGGTAGCCGATGCCGATGGGTTTATAGGAAAAATTACACCCGAATTGCTTGGCAAAGCAACCAAGCTAAAGTGGGTGCAGTCGATGACTGCCAGTTTGGAACATTATGTTTTTCCTGCGCTCATTGATCATCCTTCAGTTTTGACGAACATGCGGGGTATTTTTTCGGATGTGGTTGCAGATCATGCGATTGGGATGGTGCTAAGTTTTTCAAGAAATCTGCATCGATATATATTGCAACAAGAGCAGAGTAAATGGGCCCCCCTTGGAGGCGAGAATGGGCGGGTCGATTTTGCCAGCGGCCCAGGGATCACCAATTCAATCGATTTAAAACATCAAGTATTAAGTGAAAAAACACTAGGGGTATTTGGCCTTGGCGGAATTGGTAAGGAAATAGCCAAGCGAGGCGCGGCTTTTAATATGCGTTGCATTGGCCTTGATCCCTTTTGCTTAGAGCCTTCAAAAGAAATCCCGCAACCTTGGCCAATGGAACGGTTAGACGAATTTCTAAGATCCTCTGATTATGTTGTGATCGCTGCCCCCCACACACCTATAACCGAAAAACTTTTCAACCTAGATTTGATCAAGAAAATGAACCCAGATGCGGTTTTGATCAACATCGGCAGAGGTGCAATTGTAGTTCTTGATGACCTTGTAAAAGCTTTGGGTCAAGGATTAATTGCAGGAGCAGGATTAGATGTTTTTGAAATTGAACCGCTTCCTGAAACACACCCCCTTTGGAAAATGAGCGATAAAGTAATTTTGACACCTCATGTTGCGGGGTATGCCCCACCAATAGCTTCTAGGCATCTAGCATTTCTAATGGATAATTTTCAAAGGTTTTTGAATCAGTTACCCCTGATGAATATTGTTGATAAATCGCGATGGTTTTAAAAAGGATTTTCAAATGAGTGTAAAAAATCGGCTTAGAATTGTGATTACAGGTGCAACCAGAGGTTTAGGTGAAGCTTTGGTATTGGGGATGAGTGAACTTGGGCATGAAATTTATGGTTGTGGCTCATCAGAAGCGAATGTTGATGTACTGCAAAAAAAGGTGCCTCAAGGAAAATTTGCGGTTGTTGATGTTACGCAGGAAAAATCTATAGAGAAGTGGGCCAGATCTGTGCTGGGGCAAGGATTGCCTGATTTACTAATTAATAATGCAGCGGTAATCAACAAGCCTGCTCCGTTATGGGAAATCTCAGAGAAGGAATTCCGCAACTTAATTGATGTAAACATTAACGGGATTGGAAATGTTATCCGTTGTTTTGTCCCTTCCATGGTGGGGGCGAAAAAAGGGGTAATTGTAAATTTAAGTTCGGGTTGGGGCAGATCGGTATCCTCTGGGTTTGCTCCTTATTGTGCATCCAAGTATGCGGTGGAAGGTCTGACGAAGGCTTTGGCGCTGGAATTGCCTCAAGGAATGGCGGCCATCCCTTTAAATCCTGGAATTATTAATACCGACATGCTAAAGGCTGCTTTTGGCGATGGAGCCTCCAGTTATCACTCCGCAAGTACTTGGGCTAAAAGTGCTGTTCCGTTCATATTGGGTTTAAATGCAGCTAATAACGGGGCATCATTAACCGTGCCTTAGCCTAAAAAACCATGCTGTTTTGCTCCTTGATTTGCCTAGGCAGATGTAAATATTAAATGAATAAACTCAAATTTTTGAAAAACTAATAGCAACAATCTGTCTAAATGCTTAAGATAACTATTAGAAATTAATGGCTAATAAATTAAATAAGTATAGGGGATTGATTGTATGACGACGCCTTTGCAATCTTTAATAACTGCGGGTACTAAACTTTGGCTTGATTCCATTGACCCAGAGTTAGTTAAAGCAAATCGCGCTATGGGTGCAACTGGGGCGACTTCCAACCCAATTATTATTTCGAAGTTGTTGGGAACACATCGTTTTGACGAGCAAATAACCAAGTTTGCTGCTGAAGGCCTTGATGATGCTGCACTAGCATGGAAAATGACTGATCTATTGGTTTCCCAAGCACAAGAGGTTTTCTTGCCTGTTTGGACATCCACCAAAGGCAATAATGGTTATGTAAGTTTTGAATTGGATCCCCTGCTTGAAGATAAAGATTGCAAGCTTTCTGTACAAGAAAAAGCTGCTCACTACATAGAACTCGGTAAGAAATGGGCCAAAGGGCACCAAAACCGAATGATCAAGGTTCCTGCAACTCCAGGTGGATTGGCAGCATTGGAAGAACTTTGTGCTGCTGGAATTACCCTGAATTGCACTTTGATTTTCTCTGAAAGGCAATACTTGGAAGCTCGCGCTGCGATTTGGCGCGGTGCTCAGCGTCGTAAGTCACTCGAAAATTTCAAATCGGTTTATAGCATTTTTGTTAGCCGTTTGGATGTTTACACCGAACAACATGTTCCTACGCTTTCTGCTGAAGCTCAAGGCATGGTTGGGATCGTGAACGCTAAAAGATTGTGTGCAATGAACCATAAGTTCTGGGCTGACAAAAACCTGCCTTTGCAGCAGGAAATCATTTTTGCTAGCACCGGTACTAAAAAACCTTCCGATGTTCCTTACAAATATGTTGCAGCGTTTGCTGGGTCTGATATCGAAACGAATCCTCCAGAAACCAACGATGCAACCCAGAAAAGCGGTCAAGTTTTTACCAAGCAAGTTGATGTTTTGCCTGCAAAGGCCATCCTGGATGATATTGATGCCAAGGTGAATATGCAGCATTTGGAAGAAACATTGATGTCAGAAGGCTTAAGTAAGTTTGCAGATCCATTCAAGGGCCTGCTGAAAACTATTGGTGAAATACGCAGCAAGCTTGCTAAGTAAAGTTGTTTTGATTTAGAAGAGGGTTCATTTTGAACCCTCTTTGCTTTTTTATAAGCGTTCGTTTTGGTTTACATTTTTGGCTTGGGAGATTTTTAATGGCAAAAGAAGAAGCGATGTTGGTTCAAGGCAAGGTCACAGTTGCCCTTGCAAATACTCAATTCAAGGTAAAACTTGATAATGGGCATGAATTAGTTGCTCATATTGCGGGAAAAATTCGCAAAAACTTTATCAGAATCCTGCCTGGTGACATTGTTACCGTCGCAATTTCCCCTTACGATCTTTCGAAGGGAAGAATTACCTACCGTGGTCCTCTTCGTGCGAAGTTGGATGCAGAAGCAGCGGAAGAACTTTAACTTTCTAGTTCTTTCTTGCTTGGTTTATCGCCTTTACTACTAGAAGATCTGCCTACCTTCTTCTTGGCTGGTTTTTCATCTCGATCAGGGTGAACCAATATTAGTTGGCTCCATAAACTTGGATCTTCTGAAAAAGGAAAATCCAAGGTGCTGTCGTATATCTGGTCGCCTAATTCCCTGTCATGTACTTGAATACATACCCCCAACCTTGGGCATTCTTCTGAGTCATACCCCGCAAGTGCCTGCGATGGTAAAAAGGCTTCCATAAAATAACCGCTCGGTTCGTTGGTGCATCGGAACATAATTTCACTTGGGTTGCAAAAAGGCGCATCCTGCAAGGCTCTGTGAATTTTCGATTGAACGAAACATGGGTCTTCTTTATCCGGGCCCGCTCCCGATGCAAGAAAATGGAATTGATGGCAGTAGCGTGTTGCTCGATGGCTAGATCGTGAATCGCGGGTATCAATCCAAATTGTTATCCCATCGGAGCTTCTAGGCCTTGTATTGTCCCCTTCTGGGGGCTGTTTTTTGCCTGTAATGGTGGCTTGGAAACCCAGTCCTTGGGCATTCCAGCAAATTCGCAATTCAGCGAATTCTTCCTGCCCATCTAAACCACACAAACTAGCGATGGTAAATTCGCTGGATAGGTCGAGTAACGCATCGCCTTTGGCTAGAGGCACACTTGGGTGATTCAGGCACTTTCGTGCAAGTCGAATAAGAAATCGTGAAGGTACAGGCTGCATGGAAGCAATACTTTCTTAATTTAAAAGGCTTCGTGTTAATACTTCCTTTGCGCGATCAAAACATGGATCCCAAACAATTTCAGGCGCCTCGTTTATTAGGCAATCCCTAAGATTTTCAAGGGTGTTCCTGCCCATATGCGGGCATTTATTACATGCACAAGTTATCCCAGGTACCGGATGATAACGGTGCTGTGGGAAACGATTTTCCATCTGCCACATCATGTTAGGTTCGGTTGCAACTATGAAATCTGTCGGAGTTTTAAAAGTTGCAATTTTATTAAGCATGGCTTCGGTGCCCCCAACAAATTCACTATGAGCGCGGATATTTGCAGGGCACTCTGGGTGCGCAAGCACCATTGAGGTGGGAAGCTTTTTCTTCATTGCAAGAAGGTCACCCAAGCTGAAAATTTCATGCACCATGCATGCCCCGTCCCAAAGGATCATTTTTCTACCCGTTACTTCTTCCAGATATTGTCCAAGGTGTCTATCTGGTACAAAAAGGATTTCCATATCGGCGGGGACTTTTTTAACTATACTTTCTGCATTTCCTGAGGTAACCACCCAGTCGCTAAGGCTTTTTACTGCAGCAGTGCTGTTGATGTAGGTTACCGTTTGAAATTTTCTGCCATTGATCCGAAGCATTTCCTGATAACGGGCCAATTTGTCTGCGGGGCAACTATCTGCGAGCGAACACCCAGCTTGGAGGTCTGGGAGTAAGACTTTTTTTGATGGATTTAGGATTTTTGCAGTTTCAGCCATGAAATGCACACCACAAAAAACAATAATGGGAGTCTCGACCTTGGTTGCGGCCCGGGCAAGAGCTAGGGAATCGCCATTGAAGTCAGCGATTTCTTGGATTTCACCCTCTTGATAATAATGTGCTAATATCGTGGCTTTTTTTTGTTTTTTTAACTCTTGGATTTCTTTGATAATATCATTCATTGCAAGGGTTCCCAAAGTTTTATGGTCGGGACAGGGGCCTTAATTACATTTTGGCCTAAAGTAAGAATACCTAATTAAGTTAATAATACCTAATTTTTGAGTGATGGCCTTGGAGAATTTCATGGATCAGCAATCTAGAGAAAAAAGTGATAAGATTTTGCAGCTTTCCACCGAATCAATTTCATTAGCTCAGGCGGTGAAAAAAGCGGGTATTGGGGGGACTGGCGGGCAATCAAAATTCTTGGTTAAAGAAGGGCAAATCCAAGTTAACGGGCAGGTCGTTACCACGCCGGGCTTTACCCTTCATCTAAACGATCGTTTTGGCCTTCTCAAAGGGGAAACATGGGTGGTTCAGCAGTTGTAAACCCTGTTGTAAAGCCCAGCTTTTACACGGATCCAAGCAAGTCCACCCTGCTAAAAGTTTTTTATCTGGCCTGGCCCGCTTTGATCCTCCAGTTCCTTCACTTGATTATCAATCTGTGGGATCGTTTTATTGCAGGCAGATTTTTGCTGGGCGATTCTTCTTCCCACCTCTCAATTCAAACAGCTCAGACCACAGGGCAATACTTTTCTTGGCTTATTTCCAGTTACAGTGTCCTTTTTACCGTGGGTAGTACCGCTCTTATCGCCAGATTTGTTGGTGCGGGAGATTTTAAATCCGCATCCAAAGTTGTGCATCAATCCCTGCTTCTTGCGTTTTTGTTTGGCCTGCTTGCGAGTATTCTTGCTATTACTTTTGTGCCCTTTATTTTGTCCCTAATCGGGCTTCAAGGGGTTGCTGCGCAAGAAGCTTATGGTTTTCTTTTTAATATTTTTATCTTGCTACCATTCCAAATGGTTGAAGCTGCAGGTATTGCCTGCATGGTAGGGGCTGGAAATACACTTACAGGATTAATGGTTCTTGGCTTTGTAACCGTGCTAAACATTCCTTTATCTTTTATTCTTGCAACGGGATTTCTGGGATTAGTTCAGCTTGGTTTTCCAGGCATTGCTCTTGGTACTTCCCTTAGCCATTTAGCAGGAAGTATTTTGGTTATGTGTTTGTTGCTGCGGGGTTCTTCTTCGCTTCAGTGGAACTTAAAAGAAAAATTGGATGTGGAATTAATTCGAAGGTTACTTCGAGTGAGTCTGCCTGCAGGAGTAGATAGCCTAAGCATTGGCTTCGGCCAGTTTGTTTTTTTGGCAATTATAAATCGATTGGGTGAGGCTTCTGGTGGTGCGCATGGAATAGCCTTGGGATGGGAAGCATTGGGGTATCTTTCTGGAGCTGCATTTGGCACAGCAGCGACTGCGCTTGTGGGGTTAAACCTTGGGGCTGGTTTACCAAAAGAGGCCAGTCGTTGTGCATGGACAGCGTACGGTTTGGGGGCGGTGTTCATGTCGATCATGGGTGGGGTGTTTTTTTTCTTTGCAGAATCTATGTTCTTAGTTTTCTGCCCTGATCCTTCTCAAGGTGAAATAGTTCGAATTGGTGCCCCTGTTCTTAGATTGATAGCTTTTGCGATGCCTTTTTTAGCCTCTTGTATCATCATGACTTCAGCATTGAGGGGTGCGGGGGATACCCGGATTCCTGTCCTTTTTACTTGGATTGGATTTTTTCTTTTAAGGATTCCTGTTGCATTGCTGTTTGCAAGAAATCCAGCAGACGACATTTTTATGCCCGAGCTAGCTTGGGGATTGCTAGGCGCTTGGCTGGCAATGTTCGTAGATTTGTTCGCACGTGGAATATTGCTTATTTACAGGTTTGGCTCTGGTAGATGGAAATCAGTTAAGGTCTGATTTTTACTTGTTCAGGGCTTCGAGTGCGGTTGGGAAATCGTCGGTGAAACAAAAGCGGTCATCCAACTTGCATGCTGCAAATATAGATTTTACTTGTGGGCTAACATGGCAAACAGCAAGCTTACCTCCTAATTCGTTTAATTGCCTTTGTAGGGAAATTATTTTTCCGAGAAACACACTGTACATGCATTCCATGTTGGGCCCAAGGCTAAGTGCAACCTTGGTGGCTTTCTCGTCAGCAATGATTTTTTTGATTTCTTGGAATGAATCTTGGATTTCAAGTTCGGAAGGTCTTAAATTCTTAAACCTTAGACAGAGGCCATCACCCTGTCTTTCGTAACTCATAAATTTGAATTGGCTCATGGGAAATCTCCGGTCAGATCAATGGCGTTAAATTATTCTCTTCTATCAATTTAGCCCAGCCATTACTAATGTCAAGCAGGTAATACTTACGGTGAATTTAATTGTAAAATCGTCGGACATTAAAAAAGTGAATTGATTGGCAGTTTTTAAATCGAGATTAATGCAAGGGGCATTCTTTGTTTTTCCGAAAGCGGAATCAATTCGTCCGTTTCTTGATAGGGAAGTGGTTCAGCTTCAAGCATACCTTGATAAACGCCGGTTATTTTTACTGGAATCATCTTACGCCGCACTGCTTCAATCATACCGGGTAACATTACCCGAATTCCGCGAGAAGAGGTGCCTTCCACCCAGCCTGATCTTTTTACCGATTTTGATTCAACAAGAATGTGTTCATTAATTCCCAAGAGGCTTTGCTGGTATTTTTGCAGGTTCTCTTGTTCGATTTGCTCTAATATTTTTCGTCTTTGTAGTTTTACTGGTGCGGGAACAGGGTCTTTTAAGGATGCTGCGGGGGTCCCCTCTCTTGGGCTGTAAGGGAACAAATGCATTTTAAAGAATCCGATTTTTTGCGATAGGTCGCAAGTCGATTCAAAGTCTGCATCGGTTTCACCAGGAAAGCCAATGATGATGTCGGTAGAAAAGCCCGGTCTATCCAAAGCATTTGAAATGCGTTCGCACCGATCAATAAAACCCTGCCTTGAATAACGCCTGCGCATTTGACGCAGAATTTCATCAGAGCCACTTTGAAGGCATAAATGAAAGTGAGGCGCGACCATGGGATGAGTCTTCATTACATCAATCAGATCATCTCGAGCTTCTGCTGCTTCGATGCTGCTTAGGCGAATTCTAAGATTGGGGAATCTTAAACTTATTTTTTCGAGTAGGTGCCATAGTCTGCACCATTCGCTTTTTGGTTTTCCTTTACTTAGATCGATACCGTAATGGCCTAAGTGAATTCCAGTAAGAACGATTTCCTGATAACCAGAAAGTTGAAGGTCTGCAATTTCAGCAAGGATTAGTTCGGGTTTTCTGCTAATGAGTGCAGGCCTTACGGATGGAATAATACAGTAACTGCAATTTAGCAGGCACCCGTCTTGAACTTTTACAAAGGCCCTTTGGTGGTCATCAAATCGGGTAATGTTTAAGGGGCGTTGATCGATGCCAAATTCTGCAAGAGATGAAAGGAACGATTCTTTGTTACCGATTACGCTTGAAACCCCATCGATATTTGCAATGCTTTTGGGGTCGCGTTCTGCGTAGCATCCCGTGACTAAGATTTTCGTATTTGGGTTTCGGGAGTGAATTTTCCGAATTAAAGTTCGTCCCTTGGCGTCTGCATCATGGGTGACGGTGCATGTGTTGATAATACAAAGATCTGGGTTTTCATTATCTAATGCTTCAACTACGCCATTAAGTTCAAGCATTTCCCTGAAGTATTGCGACTCATATTGGTTAACTTTACAACCAAGAGTTTCAACTTTGCAGGTTTTTGGTTTCCACTTCATAAATAATAATGACCGGAAAACAACATAAAATGAAGTCTAAATGAAAAGTACCGAAGGTGGGACTTGAACCCACACACCTTTGAGGGTACCGGATTTTGAGTCCGGCGCGTCTGCCATTCCGCCACTTCGGCATATTTTTAAGTTTAGCGATTGCGATTTAAACTTCAAACCTTAGATTGTAAAAACTTTGATTTACTTCAGGTTTTTGAGAAAGATTGTGTGGATTAGTGGTAAATTACATTAGAATAATATTTTAATAATCGCGTCGGGAATTTGATTCATGAGTGATTCCACTACAGAGAAGACCGAGTTGGGCAACTATTTTGTTGCCAACTACCCGCCATTTTCCTTCTGGAAGCCTTCTTTTTTACCTGAGGCCTATAAGGTTTTAAACTCTGCGCCAGAAGCGGGCATACCCCTCGGGCTTTATGCACACATTCCTTTTTGCAGGAAACGCTGTAAATTTTGCTACTTCCGAGTTTATACCGATAAAAATGCCAAGGACGTCGATAATTACCTCGATGCACTTATTCAAGAAATCGCTCTTTGTTCCCAATTGCCTGTGCGTGGTGGCAGAGATCTTGACTTTGTCTATTTTGGTGGGGGCACTCCTTCTTATTTGAGTGTTACTCAACTCGAAAAACTTTTTAATGGGATAAAAAACTCATTCAGTTGGAATGGCGCTAGAGAAGTTACTTTCGAATGCGAGCCAGGCACTCTTCAGCAACATAAGCTTGCAGCTCTTAGGCAAATGGGCGTCACGCGCTTAAGCTTGGGCGTTGAGAATTTTAATGATGAAATTCTTGAATCGAATGGCAGGGCCCATCATTCGGCGGAAATAGTTAAGGCCTACACTTGGGCACGGGAGCTGAATTTCCCCCTGATAAACATTGATCTCATTGCAGGCATGGTGGGTGAAACTACAGAAAATTGGAAAGATTGCATCAAGAAAACAATTGAAATTGCACCTGATTGTATCACCATTTATCAGATGGAGCTTCCTTTTAACACCGTATTTTCAAAGGAATTAAAACAGGTTGATCAGCCCGATCCTCTTGCTGTTTCTGATTGGCCCACCAAAAGAGGTTGGGTTAAATATGCTTTTGAAACCTTGATGGAAAATGGATACGAGATATCGAGTGCCTATACTCTGGTTCGGAGCAAGGCGAAAATGAAATTTGTTTATCGGGATGAACTTTGGCATGGGGCAGATATGTTTGGAACAGGCGTGGCTTCTTTTGGGCATATCAATGGGGTTCACCTGCAAAACTTGGATGCTTGGGATAATTATCTTGGCGAATTGCAGAAGGGTATTATTCCGCTCGGTAGGGCCTTGCCGGTGACGAAGCATCAAAAATTGATTCGAGAAATGATCTTGCAGCTTAAAACCGGACACCTTGAATCAGAATACTTTGAAAATAAATTCAAGGTCCAAATATTCAAGGAGTTTGACTCTCAGTGGGTGTCACTTGAAAAAGAAGGCTGGCTGAAACTTGGTCAAAATTCGGCAGATGTCACCATGGATGGCTTGCTTCAGGTAGATAGGCTATTGCCCAGATTTTTTGAACCTGAACATTTAAATGCGCGGTACACATAGTTTTTTGTAAGGTTGTGGAAATAGAATGAGCGAGCCTTTGCAATTTATGATGGGCAAGTATGCAGCGGAAGTACCTGCTGATTTGTATTATTCCCGGAATCATTTCTGGTGCAGGGTTGTTGATGGGAAAAACCGCTTTGGGTTTTCTTCCTACGCCATCAAACTAATGCAGGATGTTTATTTTCTTGATTGGCAGGTGAATGCAGGAGATAAAGTTGCTCTACTGGATCAGATAGGTCATATTGAAACATCGAAAGCTGTTTCAGACCTTTTTGCGCCCCTTGAAGGCACATTGCTTTGTTTTAATCCTGAAGTTTTGGCAGATCCCTCTGCAATTAATGTGAATGGTTACGATAAAGGCTGGTTGTTTGAAATGGATGGCACTATCGATAGCCTAATGGATGCAAATGCTTATCATGCTTTTCTTGAAGAGAATTGGGAAAAAGCCCAACGCATGTTAAAAGGTAAAATTAACGCTGGGGATGATTAATATGAGTCAGAAAAAACTTACTGTGGTTTTGTCGCAGGCACAGGGCAAAGACCCTAACCGCAGAGCCATAGAAGAAGAAATTGCAGCAGCCTTGCTAATGGAACCAGGCATTGACCTCGGCATAGTCCCTGCACTTTACGACTTACATGAAGGCCATACAGGTAGGCTTTATCTCGAAAGCGTTCAAGGCGACATGGTCGTGATTTCCTGGCTTTATCCCCGGGCAGCATATTGGTTGTTGGATCGGGATGGCATTCAGGGAAAACTGGGCGAAACCAATATCAAGCCCGCTGACAATAACGATGACGAAGATGAAGAAGGCGAAGAGGCCAGTAAACCCAAGGGCATTGGAGCTGTTAAAGTTCAGGATCGGTTTATTTTTTGTCTCGATTTGCGGGATGCCAAGGATCACCGCACCTATGTTGAGGAAGTTCGCAGAATTCTAACTGAATGCAAGCAAAGGTGGGCTGCTGCAATACCTGAATCAAAACCTGCAATGGTTCAGCTTGGTATGAATATTTCCACGCCCGCCTCAAATGGTGCCGCCGTGTTGAACGGTAATGCTACAAATGGTGCCTCATTCCTTAAAGATGAAATGCTAAAAATACCAGGCCGACGCTGGTACCCTGTGATTGATTACAGCCGTTGTACCAACTGCATGGAATGCTTGGATTTCTGCTTGTTTGGTGTGTATGGCGTAGATAGTCTCGAGCGGATTTATGTTGATAATCAAGATAGTTGCAAGAAGGGGTGTCCTGCTTGCAGTAGGGTTTGCCCAGAGCAAGCCATCATGTTTCCTGATTACAAAAGCCCTGCGATTGCAGGGGCTCCCGTGGGTGCCATCAGTGGTTTGAAGATTGATCTTACCAAGCTTTTTGGTGGCGGTGACGCCTTGGTTATTGCAGCCAAAGAGCGAGACAAAGAGTTGCTGCGTGATGGTCGAGATGCAGTAGGATTGAGTGTTGGCATTCCCAAAAGGCAGCCTGATAAAAAAGATTCGCCAAAGGATGATCTCGATAATCTAATGGACTCTTTGGATTCCCTTGAAATTTAAGGCTATGCCTTCACAGAATAATTAACTGGAAAAACCATGTTACATAAACTTGCATACAGAGCACTTACCGAATTGTCGCCCAGGCTTGCAATGAAAGCCGCTCATCTTTGGGTCTACAAAGGATTTGTTGCGGTAAGGGCATACAAGCATCGTCTTAAAAACAAGAAGTTGTACCCGCCCTTCATGTTCGTTGCCCTTACCAACACTTGCAATTTGCGTTGCCATGGGTGCTGGGTTGAAAAAGAAGGCACGGCATATCATCTTCCTGCTGAAGATTTGGATGCAATCATTCGCGTTGGTAAGAAAAACAAAGCCTATTACTATACATTGCTGGGTGGCGAGCCTTACATGTATAAGGGTATTTGGGACGTGTTTAAGCGCCATAAGGATTGTTTTTTTCAGACGATCACCAACGGAATGCTTTTTACCGAAGCCAATGTTAATCGCCTTGCTGAAGCGGGAAATGTTACTCCTCTTATCAGCATTGATGGGATGCAGTTTCAGAATGATTTAAGGCGTGGCGAAGGGGTGTTTGATTCAGCAATGCAAGGTATGGAGAGGCTTAAAAAGAAGGGTATTATTTTTGGTGTTGCTTGTACGATCACTGGCAAAAATATGGAGGAAGTTTTGTGCGACTCCTTCTTACAGTTGATGATCAAGCAGGGCGCAATGTACATCTGGTATTATTTTTACAGGCCAGTGGGCGAAGATCCGCATCCTGAATACTGCCTTAGCCCAGAGCAATTGCTGGAAGCCAGAAAGAAAATGGTGGCACTCAGGCATCATCATCCGATCATCATTATTGACAGTTATTGGACTGCATCGGGCGAAGCATTTTGCCCTGCTGCAATGGGCATGGGTTTTCATATTGGGCCCCAAGGGAGCATTGAAATTTGCCCGCCGCTTTCTTTTGCGACTAACAAAATAAGCGATAATGATTACGACCTTTATAAAACCATCAATGAAAGCCCTTATCTTCGTGGCTTCCAGCAGTTTGTAAAGGATCGCACCAAGGGGTGTGTCATTCTTGAAAATCCGCAGGAGTTGGTTGAGTTTATCAAGGGTCATGATGCAAAAGATTACAGCACCCGTGATGCACTTAAGGAAATAGGCTGTGGCAAACCCCGCACCAGTCAGCATATGCCTGGCAAAGAAATTCCCGAATCTTACTGGGTTTATCGATTCCTAAAAGATAATGTCTTCTTCGGCATGGGGGCCATGTGACCTTTGCTGGTATCCACAGGCCCACGCTTTCCTCAATGGGGATTGATCCCAAACGAGTTGAAAGGGCTTACCAATCGGCAAAAGAAAAGCTTTTGTCTTCAAGGCTGGCTAAAGGTTGGTGGGAAGGCGAACTTTCAAGCTCTGCGTTATCTACTGCAGTTGCTGTTTCAGCTCTTATAGCTGCTAAAGTCGATGCGCCAAAGCTTGTAGAAAATGGGCTTTCATGGCTTAAGGATCATCAGAACGAAGATGGCGGGTGGGGCGATACCACCATCAGCTTTTCGAATATCTCGACTACTTTGCTCGTTAAATCATCCTTTTATATTTCAGGAAGGCATCAAGAATTCGCTTCGACTCTTGGAAAAACGGATCAATGGCTTGGCTCTCGCTATGGGAATACCGGCAAAGAACTTGCGGAAGCATTACGCCAAAGATACGGGAAAGATCATACTTTTTCTGTTCCGATTCTGACCACTTGCGCACTCGCAGGGTTGGTTGATTGGGATGAAGTTCCTGCGCTGCCTTTTGAGTTGGCGTGTCTGCCCCAAAGTTTGTACCGCTTTATGGGGTTGCCCGTCGTAAGTTATGCCTTGCCCGCATTGATTGCCATTGGTGTTTGCATTCACCATTGCAACCCATCTTCAATCCCTCCAATTCGGCTTCTTCGCAATGTTTGTACGGGCAGGGCTTTGAAAGTCCTTAAGAATATTCAGCCGGTCAATGGTGGGTTTCTTGAAGCCACGCCTCTCACTGCTTTTGTTACTTTATCTCTCTCTGCAACAGGGCGAGAAAATCACGATGTGGTTAAAAAGGGCATCGCGTTTCTGTTGGATTCAGTCCGATCTGATGGTAGCTGGCCTATTGATACTAATCTTGCAACTTGGGTTACTACTCTTGCTATTAACGCACTTGCCTCTGCTGATGATCTTGAAAGCCTAGGCCAAACTGATTCACTTGTGGAATGGATTAAGGGCCAACAGTACGAAATCATCCACCCATATACTGGTGCAGAACCTGGCGGTTGGGGCTGGACCCCTTTGCCCGGATGTGTTCCTGATGCGGATGACACCCCTGGTGCGTTGCTTGCTTTGACCAACCTTAAAGAACAACCCGGCGAGTGGCTAAGGGCAGGGGTGCGATGGCTTTCAGGTTTGCAAAATACTGATTCTGGGATACCCACCTTTTGCCATGGTTGGAGCAATCTTCCTTTTGATCGAAGTGGGTGTGATCTTACTGCTCACATGCTTAGAGCGATTGCGCCTTGGTATCCGGAAGGTGGGACCGAAAACATTGATCCCGAATTGCATTCCGTCGAGGTGGAGTTGGAAAAGCTCTATGATGGTGGCTTGACTTATTTAAGGGAAAACCAGAATGCGGATGGATCCTGGCTTCCTCTTTGGTTTGGTAATCAGCATGAAGAATCTGAAACCAACCCCGTATATGGCACATGCAGGGTGCTTGCTGCGTTCAGGGATTTAGGGCTTTGGGAAGAACTTCATGCCCGAAAAGGTGTTAGATTTCTAGAAAAGGCACAGAATGATGATGGGGGCTGGGGCGGTGCTTATGGTTGTCCATCTTCGGTAGAAGAGACCTCTTTAGCCTTGGAAATACTCTGGGATATGGACTCTGATCCAAAAGTCTTGGAAAAAGGCTTATTATGGTTGATTAATGCCTCGGAGAATGATCAAATATTGAAAGTAGCACCAATTGGGTTTTATTTTGCAAAACTATGGTATTTTGAAAAACTATATCCCATAATCTTTGCAGTTGGTGCATTAGGAAGAATAAGAAAAAGTACGATGGTGTAATAAACACCATACGATATAAATATCCCGCCTTTAGGAAGTATTAATAATGTCTAGCCAGTTAATTGAGCCTGATGTTGAACAGGTAGAAAAAAAGTCTAAAAAACCTAGTACATCGCATCTTAAAGTAGTCCCTGAAACCAGAGAACTCCGCGATCAGATTAGAGCGGAAATTGCTAAATTTGCAACTACCCTTGATCGTAAAAACACCTTCACCAAAGCTGAGCTTCAAGTCTTCTCCGAACAACTCCTGACCAGCATGGGTTTGGGATTCCAATACACCGGATTTACCTCGGTTTGTATTGCCAACGAATTTTGGCGTGAACAAGTTCAAGCTACCGATTTTTCCCGAAGGCTTCTTCTCATGCCTCATTGCTTAAAGCATGCTGAGGGATGCCCTGCAGACTACGACGAATTTGGCCTCGATTGCAGAAAATGTGGCGCATGTTCTGTTGCAGATTTTAAAACCCGTGCTGAAGATCTTGGCTATAAGGTTCTTGTTTCTGAAGGCACACCGATTGTTTTGAAAATTATTGTTAGCGGCCATGTTGATGCCATCGTTGGCGTTGCTTGTTTGAATGTCCTTGAAAAAGCGTTGGATAAAATTCTTCTGGCTGGGGTTCCTTGTGTTGCTGTTCCCCTGCTTTCAAGCAATTGCAAAAGCACTTCAGTGGATGAAGATTGGGTAATGGAGTTCATCAATTTAAAGACTCCAGCACCTGCGACCGTAACGAGGTCCTACATGCATTTGATGCGCGCTTCGCATCAAATTTGCGAAGAACCTGAGTTATCAAGGCTTTGCCCTCCTGCAAGATCGGGCGCAAATACAAGGGCGGAAGATCCACTTTCTGTTCATGAAAAACTTGCCTACAATTGGCTTGGCAGAGGTGGCAAACGAAGCAGGCCTTTTATTACTCTCGCAGTTTATGATGCACTCAAGGGCGGTGCAGGCACCCTGAATGCCGAGTCCATTAATATCTCAGATGCAGTTAAGCGTTCTGCTCTTGCAATCGAGGCTTTTCATAAAGCTTCCCTTATTCATGATGACATCGAAGATGATGACAACTTTCGCTACGGCAGTGAAACCATGCATCGCCAGCAGGGCGTTCCCGTTGCTATCAATGTTGGCGATTATCTCGTTGGCCTTGGCTATCGCTTGGCTGCCAAAGATCGTGCAGAGCTTGGCGCAGATGTAAGCGCAGATATTCTTTTCAAGCTTTCCGATGCGCATGTCAAATTATCTGAAGGCCAAGGCGCAGAGCTTCTTTGGCGCAATTCCACAGATAAAACCATTACGCCTCTTGAAGCGTTAAGGATTTATGCTTTGAAAACATCTCCTGCGTTCGAAGCTGCATTGTATGCTGGCGTTAGGCTTGCAGGGCCTGCGGATGCCTACGAGAAAATGATTGGTGAGTTTGCCAAGAATCTTGGGATCGCTTTTCAGATTCTTAATGATTTGGGCGACTTCGATACCAACTCTGAAAACAAGGTTGTTGCAGGTCAGGATGTGCTTGCTGGAAGGCCAACGGTGCTTTTGGCCATGGCTTTAGAGACAGCGACCCCTGCTCAAAAAGAAGAGATTTTAGGATTGCTTATGCGAGCTCGAAAAGGTGATAGTTCTTTCCAACTAGTTGAAAGAATTCACCAGCTTTATCAACTAAATGAAGTGTTCAGCAAAGGGCAAAAGCTTGTAGAAAAATTTAGGGCTCGTGCAGAAGCTATCGCGGATGAAGTTGACTCCGAAGATTTTCGCAGATTGCTTTATTTCCTTGTCGATTCAGTCCTCGAAAAATTCGAAGCGCCCCAACAGGAAGAGCCTTTATCATTAATTCAGCTAGGTAAAGTATGACCCGTTTGCCTGATGATAGTCTTGCGGTCCTTGCTGGTTTATTTAAGGAGTTCCCTGGCGAACCCTTTCCTATT
>CAJCCR010000240.1 GCA_903960945.1 uncultured Planctomycetaceae bacterium | reverse complement strand
TTCATTTACCAATATGGGGGATTGAGCCAACTCGATTCCTGGGACCCAAAGCCCGATTCCCCTGAAGGTATTCGAGGGCCCTACAAACCTATTGCTACCAAGTTACCAGGCTTTAGAGTAGGCGAGCTCATGCCCAAACTTGCATCGAAAGCGGACAAATACACCGTCATCCGTTCGATGAGTCATACCATCCCGGTGCATGACATTGCCAACCGAATGCTTCTTGCAGGCCAATCCAACCCGCCTTTAAATGCCCCAGCTTTTGGTTCGATTGTTACAAAATTAAAACCTAGCCCAGGCGATATACCATCCTATGTATGGTTGCAAAAATTCGGCGGAGGCGCTGCCCCCCCTGATAACACCTACCTTACTGGTGGATACCTCGGGATGGGGAATAGCCCTTTATTAATTGGGAACACTCACCTCGAAAATCCATCGATACCCGGATTCAAAATCAATGCATTTGAATCCGCAGGTCTCTCTACCGAGCAACTAGCTAATCGCATTAAACTGCTTTCCCAAATGGAAGTTTATGCAAACAAAAACAAATCACACCAATCAATCAACGAATTTCGTGACAAAGCTTTCAATATCCTTACAGGAACCAAAGCGAAAAAAGCTTTTGATATCGAACAAGAAAACATAAAAACCCGTGAACATTATGGCATGCACCCCATGGGCCAGAATCTTCTTCTTGCAAGAAGATTAATCGAATCAGGCGTTCGAACTGTTGGTGTTGTCGCATGGACTGGACTTGCACCCAAAGAAAAATTTGTCAGCCTAGAAACTTGGGATATGCATGGTAATGCCGGGATCAGCATTTTCGACAACGGCTGGAACGGCCTAGGCTGGGCCCTGCCCCGTTGTGATGAGGCAGTCAGTGCGCTTCTTGAGGATCTTGAAACAAGAGGGCTACTAGATTCTACATTAGTTGTTCTAGTCGGCGAGTTTGGCAGAACTCCGAAAATCAGCAAGGGCGGATCTGCAATCGGAAGAGATCATTGGCCAAAATGCTACAGCGCGATGATTGCAGGCGGAGGAGCAAAAAAAGGTTTAATTTATGGTTCTTCCGATTCCACTGCTGCTTATGTCAAAGATAACCCCGTATCGCCAGAAGATTTTGCAGCAACATTATTAAACCTGATGGGGATCGCCCCAGAAACTAGGCTAAGCCCAGATGGATTTACCCTACCAGCAAGCCTAGGGACACCCATCCAAGGATTAATTTAGAAAATGTTAAAACAACCCTTAACCCTGATAATCTTTTTATCTACATCAATGGTTGTTTTCGCACAATCCCCAAATGATGTTGCCATGAAAATCATTGTTGAAAATTGCTTGGACTGCCATTCAGGCGCCAAACCCAAAGGTGGACTCGATCTTTCAACACGCGAAAATCTTTTAAAAGGTGGGGATAACGGACCAGGCATCGAAATAAATAACTTCTTAAAAGGCCAAATGAAAGACGTACTTGATGAAAACCGAATGCCCCCGAAAAAACCCTTAGACAAAACCAATTCTGCCCATCTTAAAAACTGGCTAACAAGCGGGGCTAAATATCCTACTACCAAAATCGACATCTTTACCACCACCACTTCAAAAAGAGCAGGAAAAGACTGGTGGTCTCTTCGCCCTTTGCAACAAACTCCATTGCCTTCTGTAGTTGATCACAACTTTGCATTACAACCTTTGGACCACTTTATTTTTGATGGCCTAAAAAAACTTGATCTTAAACCAAGCGAGATTGCTAATCGCAGAACACTCATCCGCAGGGTTTACCTAGACCTTATCGGCCTGCCCCCCGCCCCAGAAGAAGTTACTAAGTTCTTGGCGGATAAATCACCAGATGCTTTTGGTAAAATCGTGGATAAACTTCTTGCTTCGCCAAGTTATGGCGAAAAATGGGCCAGGCATTGGCTTGATATCGTTCGCTATGGAGAATCAGATGGGTTCGAACGAAACGCCCCTAGGCCAAATTCTTGGCACTACCGCGACTGGGTGATCAACGCATTAAACAGCGATATGCCTTACGACCAATTTGTGCAAATGCAAATTGCAGGCGATCGTATTTTTCCTGATTCCTCAGATTCAATTTTAGCGTTGGGATTTTTGGTCGCTGGAATTCATAATACTGTTTTAGGCGCAAATGCAGATGCAAGGGAACAAGCCAGGCAAGACGAAATGGAAGATTTAGTAAGTTCCATCGGGCAAACCTTTTTGGGCCTTACCATCAATTGTGCAAGATGCCATGATCACAAATTCGATCCAATCAGTCAGCATGATTATTACCAAATGGTTGCTAATCTTTCAGGTGTCAGGCAGGGAGAAAGGCCTATCCCCAATGAACTTATCGTTAAGCAACTTGCCAAAACAAGCGAAAGAAAAGCCGAATTATATAAAGTGTTGGCAGATGTCGAAAAAATTGCACTCTCCAAATTGGGCATCAAAGCTACCACCATAATTTCAAAACCCATTGCCCAATGGGACTTCCGTAAAGATGGTAAAGACTCCCAGGAAAACCTTACCCTTAAACTTGAAGGGAATGCCAAATTAACAAGCAAAGGGCTCGAACTAGATGGAAAGAATTCTGTCGCACGATCTTCTGCTTTAAAATCTGATCTTAAAGAAAAAACTTTAGAGGCAGTCGTTATCCTTTCCAATTTGGACCAAAAAGGTGGCGGGGTAATCACCATTGAAACTACGAATGGAAATCTTTTTGATTCAATCGTTTTTGCTGAACAAGAATCTGCAAAGTGGATGGCGGGCAGTAATTTCTATCAGCGAACCCAATCATTCAAGGGTATGCCGGAAAACGAAGCGCATTTTAAACCTGTCCATCTCGCAATCACTTATTCAGAAGACGGAAAAATTACAGCGTATCGAAATGGAAAAATCTACGGATCAGCCTATCAGAGCAAAGGCCTTGGTTTATTTCCAGCCAACAGCTCCATTATTGCTTTTGGCATCAGACATGAACCGCCAAGTGCAAACCACTTACTTGCAGGAACAATTTTAAAAGCCCGAGTTTTCGATAAAGCATTGAACGCCAATGATATCTCTAAACTTTTTGAAGAATCCGAAATCTTCATTTCTGAAAACGACCTGACTACCAATTTAAACAATGAGCAAATAGCTCTTCGAAAAAAGATCAAAGAAGAAATTGACAAGCTGGAATCTGATGCAAAGTTATTATCCAACAAGAAGGAAAAAGCTACGGCTTACTCTGCCATTTCAACCAACCCCCCGCCAACTAAATTCCTTAACAGAGGGCAGGTAACAGAACCAGGAAGCGAAGTATTCCCTGGAAATATGCCAGTGCCTTCATTTAAGAGCAACTCCACTAAAATTCCTCCTACCGCTTCTGATCCTGAACGAAGAGAAACTCTTGCAAAATGGATCACGAACCCAGCTAACCCTTTATTTACAAGAGTGATCGTAAACAGAATCTGGCATTAGAT
>CAJCCR010000239.1 GCA_903960945.1 uncultured Planctomycetaceae bacterium | reverse complement strand
TATTCATGCTTTTCCTTTTGGTTCAGTCTTTGGAACCATGTATGACCTTAGTACCGTTTCAATTCTTTGGTTCGCCGGGGCTAGCGCCATGGCGGCCCTGATTAATCTTGTGCCACAGTATCTGCCACGCTATGGCATGGCACCAGAGTGGTCGCGGGCAGTCAAACCAATGGTAATTCTTTTTACGCTTGTGAACCTGTTGGTGACGTGGGTTTTCAATGCAGATGTCAGCGCTCAGGGTGGTGCGTATGCAACCGGTGTTCTGATGTTGATTTTAAGCGCATGCGTTGCGTCGGTGATTGGGATTTATCGTTCTCGCAAGGGTGCGTTTATGTTTCGTGTTCCGTGGTATTTTGCATTGGTTACGATATCGTTTGCCTATACAGCTTTTGCGGTGATCATTGAGAAACCCGAAGGCATTAAAATTGGAGCATTCTTTATTGGTGCCATTTTTATCTCTTCGTTTGTTTCAAGGTTATTAAGATCAACTGAACTTCGGTTTTTAGGATTTGAATTTGTTGATGATCATTCAAGATTTCTTTGGGAGACTCTAGAACATCTTGAATTTCCAGTGCTTGTACCACACCGGCCAGGCCGTAGAGAATTGCTGATCAAGGAGGCGATTATTAGGAAAGAACATCGCATCGGGCCCGAAGTTCCAATTTTATTTCTTGAAGTTTCCCGCGGAGATACCAGCGAGTTTTACCAACAACCTCTGCTTGAAGTTGAGCAATATGATGACCGCTTTATCTTGAAAGTCTCACGCTGTTCTTCGATTTCCCATGTGATTGCTGCGATTGCCCTTGAACTAAGTAAATTTGGCAGTCCTCCTGAAATTCATTTTGGCTGGTCTGATGAAAGCACCCTTTCTGCGAATTTAAGTTTTCTTTTGTTTGGCGAGGGAAATGTTCCTTGGATGGTGAAAGAACTTGTGTCCAAGGCACAACCAAATCCCGAAAAACAGCCAAGAATTATTATCGGTTAGTGTTTGCGCCTACCAAGTAGCTAAAATAATATTGTCATTAGCTTATATTGTATTTTTCAAGGGTTAATTAAACATGAATATTAAAACTGTTTCTAGTGCTGGGTTGCTATCTGTAATGCTTTTCGTGATGTTGCTGCCTGTTAATGGGGCGGACAAAAGCAATGAGAAAAGTGCTTCTTTTGAGCGGGTCAAAAAAGATATTTTCTTTCTAGCCTCTGATAACTGTGAGGGTAGGGGGCCTTTAACCAAGGGCTTAGATCTTGCTGCGGATTACATCAGTCAGCAATTCAAGGCGGCTGGCCTTAAACCTTTGGGTAAGGATGGTTCTTACTTTCAACCATTTAGTATTTCGGGTGCCAAACTTGATGAAAAACCAAAGTTGGTAATCAATTCTAAAAATGTGCAGGCTGATACGCAGATCAAAAATCGGCGCTTTAAGTTTTCACATCGAAGCGAAGGATCCGAGAAACAAGATAAAACAGTTACGCTAGAAGTGGGCAAAGATTTTGAAGCCATGGGCCTTTCTCAAGCTGGTAAAGCCAATGCTACGCTTGTTTTTGCAGGTTTTGGAATGACTGTGGATGACGGGAAGAAATATGATGACTATGCGAAAATTGATGCTAAGGGCAAAATAGTTATGGTTCTTCGGGATGCCCCTAAGTTTAAGGAAGAGGCGAAGGTTTTTGACTCTAACGGTAAAAAAAGACAGTTGGCTTCCCTTACAGAAAAGATTTTAAATGCGGAAAAGCATGGAGCCTTGGCCATTCTTTTTGTTAATGATCGCGATACCGCAAAAGATACTTCTGATTCCCTTCTTCCATTTAATTACACAGCCCTTGCAAGGGCCCCGGGGAAAATTCCCGCGCTTCATTTTTCCAGATCTCGTGCTGATGAATTGCTCAATTCTATTACCGGTAAATCACTAGAGCAAACTCAAAAATTGATCGAAGACGAAATGGTTTCTCAAAGTGCAACTCTTGACTCCATTACAGCAGATTTGGAAGTCAAGCTAACCCGTGGTAAAGATGTTGTTCCCCTAAAAAATATTGCTGGGGTTTTGGAAGGCAATGGCCCTTTGGCTAATGAAACTATTGTGATAGGTGCACATTATGATCACCTGGGCTACGGTGGTGCAGGAAGTTTATCTGCCCAAAAGAAGCTTGCGATTCATCATGGTGCGGATGATAACGGTTCTGGCACCACAGGTATGCTAGAGTTGGTTCGTAGGTTTTCTTCGATTAAAAACAGGCAGGGAAGAAAGATTCTCTTCATGGCTTTTAGTGGTGAAGAATTGGGGCTTTTTGGCTCTGCCCATTTTGTCAACAATCCTTTGATTCCAATCAACGAAATCGCAGCAATGGTAAACCTTGACATGATTGGCAGGCTTTCGCAGGATGCCGATACGAAGAAAGATAAAGTCCTTCTCGAGGGGACCGGAACTGCAGAAATTTTTGAACCTCTTCTTGATAAGAAGAACGCAGATGGTCAGTTTTCGTTTGTAAAGAAAAAAAGTGGGTTCGGGCCAAGTGATCATGCATCTTTTTGCGATAAGAAAATCCCTGTTCTCTTTTTCTGGACGGGTGTTCATCCCGAATATCATACTCCCTTGGATACTGCGGAAAGAATTAACCTTGATGGTTTGTTAAAAGTTGTTGGGTTTGTTGAAAAAATAGCAGTGGATTTAACACTTGTAGAAAAAAAGCCTGCTTTTATCGAGGTTAAAGGTGGAACTTCACCAAGACCTGCGGGGGATATGCCTAGGATGGGGATTCGCCCTGGCTACTCTGACGAAAAAGATGGGGTCCTTGTTGAAGGGGTTTCCGATGGTGATCCCGCTGCCAAGGCTGGTATTAAAAAAGGTGATCGGATTATGGAAATCAGTGGTAAAAAAGTGGGCAATATTGAGACTTATATGCAAATTATGGCAGGTGAGAAAAAAGGAACAACGATTCAAGTTGGCATTGATCGGGATGGCAAGAAAATAAAAATCCCAGTCAAGCTCGACTAATTGTTTGTTGTTGTTATTTTCCGCCAAATAGCTTGCCGAATATGCTTTTTGGATGCGCTGGCGGCGTGATGGTAGGCGTTGCATCAGATTCGGGTTTTAGGCCTCTTAGCGGTTCAGTGCCTGCATTGTGCAGCCTAGATTTTATGGAATCGATTTTGGTTTTTAGGGATGTATCCTTAGCGTGCTTTTCGATTTCGATTTCTAGATCAGCCTTTAATCTTTCCAGATCATATTTTTGCCTAGCCATCTCCGCTCTTTCCCTACTGGCGCGTATTTCTTCATCGCACAATTGTTTTTCCATCAGTACGATTTCTTTAGCTAAGGCCTCTTTCTTACTTTCTAATTCGCTTATACTTGCGGAAATCTCATTGCCACCTGTTTTTTGTTGTGGTTTTTCATTTGTAAGGTCTGTTCCCCCTGGCCCATATAACCTGTCTTCTAGTTCGTTGATTACCTTCTGGTATTCGAGATTTTCTGTATGCAGTTTCCTGATGGTTTCAGATTTTTCTTCTAAAAGTTGTTCTAGTTCGCTTTCGGGTATGGGTGTTGTAAAAGAGTGGTTCATGTTTCCCGAGAGGTTTGAATTGGTGAGTGCTTGATCCAACTCTAAACATAACTTTTTTAATTGTTCGTTTTCTTCTTTTAATGCAGCAATTTCATCAGACATTATTAGTTCCTTCACTCAGCAATACCATTAAAGACGATTTTAAGTTGAGCTTTTAATTCAGCAACCAACAAAATTATCCTACCTAGAAAAGCCTGTTTTGATAACCAAACTAACCATTATTAACTAGCATACGCCTTTTTGTCCATTTGTTCTATTATATATTGGTGTGTTCATTGCTGCTCTATTGGCGACTTGCAGGAAAGAATGATGAAGGAATTTAGTTTGGCATTCGGTTCTAAAGTATGGGAATTCAAGTTGCGCAAGGAGCAAATTGTCTGCGAATTCTCGCCTACTTTGAAAATACCCCAACCTAATATCTCGGAATTAATTCGTAAAGCATTATCCCAGCCAGTTGGGTACCCTGAATTAAAGCGGGCCGTTACCCCGGACGATCGCCTAGCAATTGTGTTGGTTGATCAATTTAACGGTTTTCTTGAAATCCTGGCTGCAGTACTAGAGCATATTGCAGGGGCTGGGGTTGCAATGGAAAATGTAACACTAGTTTGCCTTGCCTGTACGGATTCGGAGTCTTGGGTTGATAATCTGCCTGATGCCTTCGATGAAATTAAAATCGAAGTGCATAATCCGGATAATAAAAAAGGTCATGCGTTTTTGACTTCTTCCGATGAGATCGGGAAACTGTATTTGAACCGGACTTTAATTGAAGCCGACCAGATTGTTGTTTTGGGCAGAAGACAATACGATCCGTATTTTGGGATCTCCGGAGCTGAAGGCGATTTGTTTCCTGCGCTTGCAAACTCTGAGGTGATTTCCGCCTGCTCGAAAGAAGTGCTGGGCGAAGATATAAATTCTGATTTAGGGAAAAAGCAAGCCCTCAAGGTTACGTGGTTGTTGGGTGCACCTTATTTTGTTCAGGTATTAGAAGGTTCAAATAGAGGTGTTGAAGAAATTTTTGCAGGGGCTGACGAAGCAAATAGATTTGCAGAGAAGAAATTGGATGAGATCTGGAAGCAAGATACCTTAAACACATTTGGTTTGGTAATTGCCCTGGTGGGTGGCCCCGACGAGAAAATCGGATTTGTTCAATTGTGCAGGGCGCTTGTTTGTGCAAGGCGCGTTGTAAAGAAAAATGGTATGATCGTTTTGCTCGCTCATGCAGAATTCAATCTCAGCGATATTAAAAAACAACTCGAAATGAAATCCATAGGAAAAAGCGAGGCTGCGTTTTCGTTGGTTCCTCCACATTTAATCAAGCATTGGGTTGAGTCTGCTTCTCAGTGCAAAGTTTATGTTTCAACTTTTGATGGGAAAGACGATATTGGCAGATTGCTTGCATTGCCTCTTCGTTCCGCCCAAGAACTTTGCGATCTAGGTGCAAATGCAGATGGAGTCGCCATCATTCGCGATGCCCATAAGTCTTATATTAATTTGAAGAAGCGATAGATGGATTTTTTAAAGAGAGAGTTGTAAAAATGGAACAAAATAAGGGCCTTGTGGATTTAATGTTGTCGCAGGGCGCAATATATGGTGCAGAAAATTATCCACCTTTGTCTTTTGGTGATATTCAAAAAGAGTATGCTGCTGCTCGAAGTGATGTTGTTGCATTTGATATTTCGAATCGTTCTAAAATCGAAATGACTGGCCCTGATGTTCCGGCTTTTTTGAATAATATTTGTACCAATCAGGTTGCTGATTTGCCTTTAGGCGGCGGATGCGAGGCTTTTCTTACCACTGCCAAGGCTAAGGCCGTTGCTCATATTCGGGTTTATCACATACAACTTGCCGATGGCAGGCATGCTTATTGGGTGGATGGCGCACCGGATCAGAATCGTAAAATTGAGCAACACCTAGACCATTACCTGATTAGTGAACAAGTTGCGTTTGCAGATCGAACCTCAGATTACGCACAGTTTCTTGTGATGGGGCCAAAATCAAAAGAGTTGATTTCAAAATTGATTCAAGAAGAAGTTCCCGAATTGGGAATACATCAGTTTTTTGTTAGATCTTTGGACACCGCAGGATCTTGCCAGATTCGCTTTGAACCTGATTTTAATGTTCCTGCATACGAAATTGTTTGTTTGAAAAGCCGGTCGGTTCAGGTCTGGAAAGCTTTGATTTCTCACCATGTAATACCCGGGGGAACAGAAGCCTTGGACATTTTGCGTGTGGAAGCAGGGTACCCTGAAGCAGGAAAAGAGATAGAAGACACCACCTTTATTCCCGAGTTAAATCGGGCCGTGCAGGCTATTTGTTCTACAAAAGGTTGTTATTTGGGGCAGGAACCCATTGTTATGGCTCGTGATCGTGGTCAGGTGAACCGAATATTATTTGGATTGTTGTTAGAAAAAAATATCGTCAAACATGGCTCATTGGTTTTTCGCGATGGCAACGAAGTTGGCCGCGTGACCTCTTCTGTTTATTCGCCTAGTTTAAAACAGAATATTGCTCTGGGTTATTTGCGAAGAGGTAATCATGAGCTGGGTACGAGTTTTGAAGTTGAATGCGAGGGAACAAAGCAAACTGCTGTTTCTTGTTCACTACCATTTATGCCTTAGTGGTTTGAAGCAACAGCATTCCAAACGCCAGGCAATTAAAACCCATGTGAATAAATATTGGTGTAACGATATTTCCAGTTTTTGCGTATGCCATGCCTAAGCCTATGCCAAGTAAAGTCAAACCCACAGGTGATGGCCAAGCGAAAGCGTGAATCATACCAAAAAGCAGCGCGGTTGCACCAATTGCAGCATTGAGTCTGTTTTTTTTGTTGATAATAATAATTACAATCGAAACTAAAAGGCTGAAAAGTAAGGGCCCTAAAGCTTTGGTTATATGTATTTGTAATTGAGAATTATTTTCAATTGACCTATCACCCCAAGCGAGTGAAAAAGCCTTAAACCAATCATCGCTAAATTGAATGACTCCTAGAAAAATTGCACAGGAAATAGTAATGAGCACCCCGTTCTTTTTTGCAATGATCCACGGTTGGATTAACCCTCTGAAGATTTGCTCTTCAAGGAGTGGTGCGCCAATCACTGCAGAACAGAAAATCATCACCCATTCCAAACCCATCAACTTTTCTCCTCCCAGTTGAGCTAGGGGGTGATCTGCAACATGCTGGCCTGGAAGAAGAAGCTGTATCTTAATCATAACTAGTTGAAGAAGATAAACCGCTGGGATCAAAGTGATGACACCCAGAATTGCTCGTCGGATTGAAAATAGAAGGTTAGAGTTATTCCAGCCCAGTTCGTTTTTGTTCAATCCTGTGTAGTTGATGATCAAAAAGGGGAATAGCACTGCAAGAAGAGGCAATGTCAGGCCGGATGTCCATAAACTCATTCTGGTTCGCAGTAATTTGAATTCTTCCGGATCGCTGTAATCTTTCGACTTGGCAACCATTTCTAGGCCATATTGGTTTTCTAGCAGATTGCTTTTCTGAATTACAAAAGGGACAAAAGAAGCTGCAAGTAAAAGCAATAACAGGCAAAGTGTAACCTTGGCAGGAGAAAGGTTTTCAAAACCTGTTTTTCCTGTGTGGGTTGAATTCGTAAGATGATCTAAGGAATCGTTCATTGGGTTATGTAAGTAATTGCGAAACAATCAGGTTAATTGAAAGCCAATTTGGAAAGTACCATGGAAACAATTCTAGACAAAATAGTAGCAAGGAAGAAGGAAGAAGTTTTTCTGGGCAAGAAAAACATTCCGGAAGCCGAGCTTTTAAAGCGTTTGGGCAATGTGCCTCAACCCTGTTCTTTTTATGATGCGCTTGCCAATGCCAAGGGGATTGGGGTTATTGCCGAGATAAAAAAAGCTTCCCCCTCGGCAGGTGTTATGCGAGAAAGTTTCTGTCCTGCAACTATTGCCAAAGAATACGAATCCAGCGGAGTCGATTGTATCAGTGTGTTAACAGATGAACACTTTTTTCAAGGCAGCTTGAACGATCTTCAAATCGTTTCTGATACTGTTAAAACACCTCTTTTGCGCAAAGAGTTTGTTATTGATTATTATCAACTTCTGGAAGCGAAGATTCATGGGGCAAGTGCTATTTTGTTTATCGCAGAGGTTCTTCTAGGCGATGATTTAAAACATCTGGTGGGGGAAGCAATCAAGCTTGGCCTTGAGCCACTGGTTGAACTTTATGATGCGTGCCATTTAACTCGTGTTCTTGATAGTGGTACCCGGTTGGTTGGTATTAATAATCGGGATTTGCGTACTTTTGTGACAAGTTTGGATCATACGCTTGATTTGCTGCCTAAGATTCCCAAGAGTTTTTTGGTGGTCAGTGAGAGTGGGATTCAGACTAACAAGGATGTTGAAAAGTTGAAGAGCGCTGGGGCGAAAGCAATTCTTGTTGGTGAAACTTTCATGCGATCTGGAAATATTACATCGACATTAAAAACACTCAAGGGGCTTGATTAAAATCATGAAGCCCCGCAGTGCAAATTCGCCTGTTCTCCTCGAGGTAAAGAATTTTCTTGCGAGTTGTAAGAATGTGAAGTCAGGGATCATTGTGGGGGTATCAGGCGGAGTTGATAGCATTGGTTTGGCCCATGCCCTTGCTTGCCAGATAAAAAAAGAGACAGTTTCGAAGTTGATTGTTGCACATGTTAATCATGCATCAAGGGGCGCTGAAAACGATGCAGATGAGGCATTTGTTCGCTTATTTGTCGAGAAACTTCAGGAAGCAACCAATACTCTGGTTGAATTTAAAACCCTTAAGCTGAATCCTGATGAATTAAATGTTGGTGCTAGTTGGGAAAAAAACGCTAGGCTCGCTCGATATAATTGGTTCTCAGATCTTGCGCTCGAAAGTAAGGTTAACTGGGTGTTTACTGCGCATACTTCCAATGATCAGGCAGAAACAGTTCTGATGCGCATTTTGCGTGGTTCCGGAGTTCAAGGATTGGCGGGCATTAAGCCGAAACGCTCTTTAATTCAGGGTGTGAGATTAGGTAGGCCATTGCTTTTTTGTTCCAAAGAACAGATTTGTGCATACTTGCGGGATAATAACATTGTTTGGCGCGAAGACCCGAGCAATCAGCAAACTCGTTTCCTAAGAAATAAAATCCGCCTCGATTTACTTCCCCTGTTGAAAAATGAATATCAGCCTGCCATTGAGGGGATTCTTTCAGGTCTTGCTGGGCATATTCATGCGTACTCTTCTTTGGAAAAACGCTTGGCACGAAAAATCGGGCTGAAACTTGAAAAGCCCCGGGTTCTTGATCAGGTAGTGCTTGATAGAATTGCGTTATCTAAGTTTCCTACTTGGAAATTATCTCTTTTTCTTAGAAGTCTCTTTGCCCGGGAATTATGGCCCATTGATGCCATTCATCATAAACAATGGAAAAAAATTGCTCATAATATAGCTGCTGATGGCTTTGAAGTGCATCTTGCTGGCGGTATTCGGATTCAATCCAACCGTTATACCGTGGTGCTAGGGCCAACCTAATTAATACGATCCTTTAGGAATATTACTGAAACTTCTTTCAGCATTGATAGAATTTGGATTATTGGAATTAACTTTATTTTTCGGGGGATTTGCCGTGGATGGTCGCTTGGTTCCTATTCATCGTGTGTTGTTAAGTGTAAGTGATAAAACTGGCCTGATCGAATTGGCAAAAGAACTTGTGAATAACAAGGCGATGCTGATTTCGACTGGTGGAACAAAAAAGGCGCTTCTTGACGCAGGCATTCCTGCTGTTGATATTTCTGAAGTCACTGGATTTCCCGAAATGCTAGACGGCAGGGTTAAAACCTTGCATCCCAAAATCCACGGGGGCATTCTTGCGATCCGTGATAATGCTGAGCATGTGAAAACCATTAAAGAGCATGATATTCACCCCATAGACATGGTTATTTGTAATCTTTATCCGTTTGCAAAAGTCGCATCAAATCCCGAGAGTACCTACGAGGAAGTGGTCGAGAACATCGATATTGGCGGCCCTTCGATGGTTCGGTCGGCTGCGAAAAATCACCATGATGTTGCCGTGATAACAAGCCCTGAGCAATATCCTGCTATCATCGCAGAGCTTAAAATCACCGGTGGGAAAATTAGTCTTGCGACCAGGAAAAAGCTCGCTTGTGATGCTTTTACTCATACTGCCCAATACGATCTTGCAATTAGTCAGTATTTCAAGTCGCAATTGAGCCAAGGTTTTTCTGATGAGATCTCTTTTTCTTTCAAATGCAAACAGGTTTTGCGCTATGGCGAGAACCCCCATCAGACCGCTGCGTTTTACACAGAACTGAATCCACCTGCAGATTCTCTCGCCAATGCGACTATCTTGCATGGCAAGGAACTTTCTTACAACAACTTGCTTGATATTGATAGCGCCCTTAGCTTATTGCGCGAATTTGGTAGGCCTGCCACGGTTATTCTTAAACACAATAACCCCTGTGGCGCTGCTGTTTCAAAGAATCTTGTGGACACTTTCAGGGGCGCTTACGATGGCGATCCTCTTAGCGCCTACGGTGGCATTGTTGGATTCAATCGCGAAGTTGATGAAGCAACTGCGTTGGCGATGGCCGAGCCAGGTAGGTTTCTTGAGTGCGTTGTTGCACCAGGCTTCTCACCGGAAGCTTTTGAAATTCTTACCACCAAGCCTACTTGGAAGAAAAGTGTGCGTTTGCTATCCACAGGCCCGATGATTCCAAGAAAACCGACTATGGAAATTCGGAAAGTGGATGGCGGCCTTCTTGTGCAAGATAAAGATGCTTCCAACGAAAATC
>CAJCCR010000238.1 GCA_903960945.1 uncultured Planctomycetaceae bacterium | reverse complement strand
TACTGCAAAACCACTTGACGCCAAATCAAAAGAGCCTGTACAGGAATTAAAACTCAAGGCTGTCTTTGCTGCATTTGAAGACAAAGATCAACCCTTGGCCAATGCAGTGGATGGCAAACCCGCCACCGCCTGGGTTGTAAAAACAACAGCTAAGAAAGATAACGCTGCCATCTTCGAACTGGACAAACCGCTTGTAGGTTTTGCAGGGGGAACAGAGATTCAAATCACCTTGCATTTCCGTGAGTTGGGAATTGGCCGGTTGAGGGTTGCAATGAGTACCGAACCGAACCCTACAACATGGGCGGGCGATTTTGTACCACAGAATGTGTATGAGATTAGAGGTATTCTTGCTGCGAACAATAACAAGGTGCCTGATCCGTTGCGTGAGAATTTGGCACGGTGGTTCGCCCCGTTTGATGACGCTACGAATAAAGTTGTTCAAGCCTTAAGAAGTCACGACATGGCTACGCCACGTCCACCGCTCACAGAGGTATACACCACTATCGATGGCGGGCAGGATGTTTTCTATCTGCGCAGGGGCGAAGTAGATAACAAAGGTGAAAAAGCAACGCCCGGCTATTTGCAAGTTCTCACCCGGGGCGAGTTACCCAAAACGGCTGAACAAAAAGATCCCCGTATTGCACTTGCAGATTGGATGACCGATTTGGAACAAGGGGCAGGCCCTTTGCTTGCCCGGGTGATGGCAAATCGATTATGGCAAAACCACTTTGGTAACGGCATAGTTCGTACTTCGAACGATTTCGGATTCCAAGGAGAGCGACCAAGCCATCCAGAACTTCTCGAATGGCTTGCCAAGGAACTCACAAAGAACGGTTGGAAGCTTAAGCCGTTGCATAAGCAGATCATGTTGAGCGCAACCTATCAGCAATCGCATGAATCCAATGCCGAAAATATAAAGATCGATCCTGACAATCGATATTTATGGCACTATCAACCACGCCGTTTGGATGCTGAACTCATTCGTGATGCATTGCTTGCAGTGGGCGGAAATCTTGATACCAAGAATATGTACGGGCCTAGTGCCATGGATAACTCTCAACAGCGCAGCATTTATCTTCGAGTTAAACGAAGCGAACTCATTCCGCTGATGAGCACCTTCGATGCCCCTGAACCAACGCAAAGCATAGGCGAACGCATTAGCACCACGGTACCTACGCAGGCACTGGTAATGCTTAATTCGCCACTCGTAAGGCAGCAGGCGGAAAAGTTGGCTAAGCGTATTGCCCCTTCCCCTGAAACGCCCATGAAAGATGCGATACAAGCGGCTTATCGTATTGCTTTTGCAAGGGCACCTAGCGATAACGAGCAGGATGAAATGCAAAAGTTCATGGAGTCGCAACGAAAAATCATGGGTGGTGCAAACCCAGCGAACAATGATAAAGCTTTCATTGAGTTTTGTCATACGCTGCTTTGCCTCAACGAATTTGTGTACATCGATTAAGTTTGCAGAGTGGATCACAATGGGAGTTAAAGATGTTTGAATTACCGTTTGAAAATTTGGGTCTTCCAGTTCGTCGCAAGTTTCTGCAACAAGCAGGTCTGGGCTTTGGATCGATGGCGTTAGCCAGCATGATGCAAGATGAAGCGAAAGCCGCGCCTAGCTCTGCAGACCCACTTGCCCTTAAACTGCCTCATTTTCCTGCCAAGGTGAAATCAATCATTTGGCTATTCATGACGGGCGCACCTTCGCAGGTTGATACATGGGATTACAAACCAGAATTGCAAAAGCGCGATGGTCAGGTGCTTGCAGGTTCTGATTCGAAAACGGGATTCTTTAGCACCAGTGGAAAGTGTTTGAAGTCGCCTTTCGCATGGAAACAACATGGTCAGTCGGGTTCGTGGGTACCAGAAATCTTTCCACATCTTTCGCAGCATGTAGATAAGATGTGCTTTTTGCACTCGATGTATTTGAAGCAGAACAATCACGCACCTGCCTCGATAGAGCTGATGTGTGGTACGAACCGTCCTGGGTTACCTTCGATGGGTGCTTGGTTGAACTACGGGCTGGGTTCGATGAATCAGGATTTACCTTCGTTTGTTGTATTGCACGATACGAGGCCGCGTGGCGATGATCAAATCTGGTCTGCAGGCTTTTTGCCAAAATCATATCAGGCACTTGCGCTTGATGCGCGACGAAAAGAATCGATCGATAATCTTTTCCGTGATCAAAAACATACAGATGCCCAACAAGTTGCACAACTGGATCTGATGCGTAAGCTGAATCAACATCATGCTTCTTCGCGCCCTACGCAATCCGATCTCTCCGCGCGCATCAACTCGTATGAGCTGGCGTATCGTATGCAAATGGCTGCACCCGAAGCTCTTGATATCAACAAGGAAACCCAAACGACCCAGAAGCTTTATGGCCTTGATAAGCCTGAATGCGCAACATTCGCTAGGCAATGCCTGGTCGCTCGAAGAATGGTCGAGCGAGGCGTGCGCTTCGTGCAAATCTTTGCGGGCAAGGGTGTTGGCGGCGATGGCAGCGTGAATGATGTGCCATGGGATGGTCATAGCGATGTGGAAACGAATCATCGTTCGTGCGCATTACACACCGATCAACCAGCAGCGGCATTGTTGACAGATTTAGCAGCAAGGGGATTGCTTGATTCTACGCTCGTGATTTGGGGAGGCGAATTTGGTCGCACTTCCGATTCGCAAGGCGCCAAGGGGCGCGATCACAATCCGAATGGGTTTACCATTTGGCTTGCTGGTGCTGGTGTTAAAGGTGGTTTTCACTTCGGTGCAACTGATGATTTCGGTTACAAAGCAGTTCAAAATAAAGTTCATGTGAATGATTTGCATGCAACACTACTGCACCTTATGGGGCTTGATCATACCAAGCTAACCTATCGCTTTAATGGGCGGGATTATCGCCTAACCGATGTCGCAGGTGAAGTGGTGAAAGATATTCTGATTTAAAGTAATTCGATCTTAAGTTCTAAGTGCCATCAGATTTCAGAGCTATGAATCAAATTCCACCACTTTTTCGAATCTTATGTGCAACATTTTTAATGTTGTTGTTGGAATCGCCCTATACTTTTGCAGAGCCTCCCAAAGCAATATTCGATGAGAAACAGCGTGATTTTTTTAAGAGTTATTGCATTCGTTGCCATAATGCTGAAAAGCAAGAAGGCAAGCTTCGCCTAGATGATATTTCGTTTGCGATTGATTCAGTGGAAAAGGCGGATCGCTGGCAAAAGATTCTTAATCAAATGAATTCAGGCGAAATGCCTCCTGAGGATTCCAAACAACCAGAGCGGGTTGCAAAGACTGAGTTTTTAGATTTACTCTCTCGTACTCTGGTTACCGCGCGCAAGTCGCTGGTTGATGGTGGTGGCAATATCACCATGAGAAGGCTGAACAGACGCGAGTATAAAAATACGATCCGTGATTTACTCGGGGTAGAAATCAATGTGCGTGAGCTTCCTGCGGATGGTGGCGCAGGCAACTTCGATACGGTTGGCTCATCTCTTTTCATGTCTTCGGATCAGTTCGAGCAATACCTTGCAATCGGGCGACAAGCTCTGGATGAACACTTCTCACGCTTTGTGTTGCCATCGGGCGCACAACCACGGAAAATGCATATAGAGGCGGAGGCGACGAATGTGCGAATTGCGAAAGGACTTCAACAGCGCGTGGACGATCACGATCGCTATGTGAAATGGACTACTGCGGTGGATGCTGCAGCGCAAAAGCCAGAGAATGCCGCCCTCGCCTTACAGATTCGTGCCGAGAAGAAAGATAAACCCACACATCTTTATTTCTCTTGGAATAAAATCCCTGGTGCGCCATCGCCCAAGGATTTTGGTTTTGTTGATCCGGTGAATGCGGATGAACAGGGGCGTAGGGACTGGGTGCATTTTGTGCCTCACCACCGCGCTTATATGCAACACCCTTTAACAAAGACGGGGGCATTTCTTACGATAGATGATGCCTTTGTAAATTCCCGCCAGATGTTTCGCATTCCCAACGATTGGCCTGCAGGCGATTATGTCGTGCGTGTGCGCATTGCGGGTATGGAAGGCATTCCGAAAGAAAGGCGCTTTGTAGAGTTCGGCCCTCAGCACGAGGGTGGTTCTTGTTCGGTTATAAGCACTCACGAAATTACGGGTACGCAGGGTGTTCCGCAGGTGCTCGAGATTCCGCTGAAATTCTCACCGACAAACACATGCGTTTTCATGTTACGCGAACGTGGTTCACACGAATCCGATGCTGCCTCAAGCCGTCTATTTGCCGAAGCGAAGCAGCGTAATGGCATTGGCCCTGAGTTTGCGTTGTGGATCGATTGGATTGAAGTGGAAAGTTCGAACGCATCCAATGTTATGGTCAAGACAATCAAAGAGCGTCGGGAAGTGGAACTGCATGCGAATGCAATGGTCGGTGGTACCTACAACGGATATTTCAAAGGTGGGAACGAGGCTGCCAAAAAGTTCCTAGAGACTGGACAACCTCAAAAAGGCATTCCCGATGAGCAGGAAGCTAAGTTTCGTGTGAAGGTTTTTGAACAGCATGGACCTAGTTTTTTACGCTATCTGAATGACCCCCTTACCAAGACTGGTGCGTACCTTACCACATTTAATGTGCATACGGAGGAAGTTATCACACTGCCTCCGGATCAACCATCGGGATGGCTCAAGACAAAGCACGAAATTGAAAACACTGCCTCTGGGGAATACATGTTGCGCTTCCGTATTGGTGCGGTAAAGGGCACGCCCAAAGAAAGGCATTTCGTCGAGCTAGGCAGCAGGAAAGAAAAAGATGAATTTGGTTTGATGCAGACCTTTCAGATTAGTGGTAGCACTGATGCACCTCAGATAATCGAAGTGCCTGTTAGCATTACAGCCGTTGGGCCACGCACTTTTGTACTTCGCGAAAAACGAGATGTGAAGCTAGATCATGAGATTTATACTGCTGCGCAAAAAGCAACTGGTGTTGGTCCGCCAAGTGCTCTGTGGATTGACTGGGTGGAGTGGGAAGGCCCATTGATGAAGCAATTGCCGGTTGCAAAAATTCAACACATTGAACCCGAATCGCGTCGGGCAGAGGTGGAGCGTAGCCACCTTCGCTACAAATTCCTTAACGAACAATATGGGAAGTGGAAAGCTGCTGGTGGCGATGAAGCAAAGCTAAAAGACTTCGGGTTCACAGACAAATCGCATGCTGAATTCGCCAAGGTTGTGTGGGAACAGAACAGCCGTTGGTTCCAACAATACCTTGACTGGCCGCTTTCCAAGACCGGACTTTACCTCGATAACACCGTCAACGAGACATCCGAATACGCAATTGATTTGCCTTCGAATATAGAGACTGGCGACTATATGATGCGGGTAAAGATTGGTCTTGTTCCTGGCATGCCTGCCGAGCGCGCCTTTCTTTCTTTTGTTGAAGCAAGCCCCATCGACAAGGATGATCGCACCTTTCTTTCAAACAAGCAGATAACGGCGGATATCAGCAAACCTGAGATTATTGAACTGCCATTTAAAGTGAGGCCAGGCGGGGCGCGAAAGTTTATCCTGATGGAGAAGCGCCCGCTGAAGAAGGAGTCCATTAGTCTGCCTGGTCGCACCCGTGCCATCACTGATTCTAAACAGCGCGACCCAGTTTTGTGGATCGACTGGATTGAATACGAGGGCCCATTGGTTCCCAGTGATTCAAAGGCGAAAATAATTCCGGTAGTTTTTGAAACCAAGAATAGTGCAAGTGAGCGGGATCATGCCCGGAAAATTATTGAAACGTTTGCGGTTCGTGCTTTTCGTGATAAGGCACCTATTCCAGAATATACCGAAAAACTAGTGAAGCTCTTTGATATGCGAGCCAAGGCCGGAGATAAGTTTGAGACTGCAATTAAGGAACCGCTAAGCGTAGTCTTAGCCACACCACATTTTCTATACCTCAGCGAACCCGCAAAGGATAAGAATTCGCGCTCACTCACTCCCTTGGAATTTGCAACTCGTCTTTCGTATTTTTTATGGAGCGCGCCCCCAGATGAAACGCTGCTTACGCTAGCTAGGAGTGGTGATCTGATGAAGCCAGAAGTGCTTGCATTGCAGGTGGATCGCATGATCGAGAGT
>CAJCCR010000237.1 GCA_903960945.1 uncultured Planctomycetaceae bacterium | reverse complement strand
GAAAGTTCGTGATGCCCTTCAGCAACGCCAATGCTTTTGTAGTTGCGATTGCTGCCTTCGTTTGCGATGACAAAAGTTGCAATGCGGGTAAGATCAGCTTGGAAGGCCAGTGCCATCATGTCAAACATAAGTCTGCAATGATCTTGGAATTCTTTTGGGATACCGGTGGGCCTTGCAGATTCAGCAGGAGTGAACTTTGGCGCTGCGATCTGGTTGCTATCAGATTTGTTGAGGCGCATTTCTATTTCACGAACTGCGGAAAGGTATTCATCAAGTTTGCGTTTGTCGGTTGCGCCTAGTTTGCCTCGAAGGGAAGTGGCATCTTCACCAACAACATCGAGGATAGATTTGCGAATATTGTCGCGTTTTTTAAGAGAAGCCGAGGTTTCACCAGAAGAAGCGAAGAGGCGTTCGAAAACCTGTTTTGGATCGTTTTCCTTTGCCATGGGAGTAGATTCACTGCGCCACGAAAGGTTGTTGGAATAAGCGCAGGAGTAACCGGAGTCGCAATTTCCAGCGTTCTGGCCTTTATCGATCCCAAGTTCAAGGGAGGAAAAGCGGGTGGCTTGCCCGATTTTTTGTGCAGCAATCTGGTCTACAGAAACCCCTGCGCGAATGTCTGCACCATTAGTTTTGCGCGCCTGCCTGCATGTAAGGAAGGAGGAAAGAGAGCGTGCATGATCGCCAGGCCCATCTCCATTGGCACGAGCTTTATCAACCGTAAGGCCGCTAAGCACGAGTAAGTCTTCACGGAATTTAGACAGAGTCGATTCGAGAAGAAAGGGCATCTTATAGCCGGGCCCTACTTCTTCTGGCGACCAATCCTGCATGTGCACGCCATTGGGCACATAAAAGTATGCTAATCTTTTAGGGGTAGCACCGACTGCGGGCGCGCCATAAGCTGTCCAGCCATTCATAGCTTCCAAGTAGGGCAGAGCCAGGCTTGCGCCTATGCCTTGAAGTACGGTTCTGCGGGATAATTGCTTGCTCATGATTTCGTTCCTCGCTTTGCTTTGCGCATTTGGAAAGGCTCGCTTTTAACTATTTCAATGATCAGGTCTTGCATCTTGAAGTTGTCTTTTTTGGTTTTTTCAACAATGGTGTCAATCGTGCAGTTGTCGGCTCGTTCCATACCTCTGCCGGTAGCATAGGTTAACAGTTTTTCGCAAAGGCAGTGAGCGAAAAGGTCAGATTTTGAGAGTAGGATTTTACGAAGCTCAGCAGGGCCATTGAATTTTTCGCCTCCGGGAAGATCGCCTGAAGCATCAATCGGTTTATCTCCATCTTTGTCGCGCCATATGCCCACGGGATTAAAGTTTTCAAGCCCAAAGCCAAGGGCATCCATTTTAAGATGGCAGGTGGCGCAATTCGGGTTCGCACGATGTTGCTCCATGCGTTGCCTTAGAGTTCCAGTCAGGGCTTTATCATCTTCCTTAAGTTCTTCGACATTAGGAGGCGGCGGTGGAGGGGGTGTACCAAGAATATTTTCGAGCACCCATTTCCCACGTTTGACAGGCGAAGTACGGGTCGGGTTTGAAGTAATAGTAAGAACACCCGCTTGGGTTAATACGCCACCCCTGCGATTATCGGTGAAGGTGACCTTGGTGAATTCGGGCTTTGTCACATTTTTGATACCATAATGGGTCGCAAGCCGAAGGTTTAAAAAGGTGTAGTCTGCATCAAGTAGTTCGAGAATGCTGCGGTTTTCTTTGGTGATGTATTCAAAGAAAAGCTCTGCCTCTTTTGCCATGTCGTCGCGCAAGGCATCGGTGAAGGTCGGGAACTTGGCTTTGTCAGGATTAATAGTTTTAAGATTGCGAAGATGTAGCCATTGTTCAGGGAAGTTAAGGGTGAAAGCCTTTGCCTTCGGGTCTTTAAGCATGCGTGTGACCTGCTCTTCAATCACGCCTTTTTCATAAAGTTTATTTTGCTTGGCAAGATCAAACAAAACAGTGTCGGGCATGGTGCTCCATAAGAAGTACGACAATCGGTTTGCAAGTTCGAACTGGTTTACCTTGTGTGGGGCGGTGCTGTTTGGGTCGGGATCTATTTCTACATGAAAGAGAAACTTGGGTGAAACCAAGATGGCTTGTAGCCCAGCTTTCAATGCATCGGATGGCTTATCGCCCTTTTTCTCTAGCATTTCGCAAAGCTTGACTAATTTATCTACTTCATCTTTGGTTACAGGTCTACGATACGCCTTGGTTGCAATATCTTCCAAAATTTTTGGGAAGTCTGCGGAAGTTACTTTCTCAGGTGATGAAACCTTAAGGAACTTGGTGAAGACAAAACGGTTCTTGTAAACCATATCGATGATATCTTCCGCTGCATCCAGATACTTTTCCATAAGAATGGGAGGCATGGTCAACACATCGCCAATGTTGTCGAAACCATAACCAACATCATCTGCGGGAAATTCTTCAGCAGGTTTGAAGTTCACACCAAAAAGGTCACGAGTGGTATTGTTGTACTCAAAACGATTTAATCTACGCATGGTAACTTTGCCCGGATCTTTCTGACCCACGCAACTGAACTCGAATACCTGCGTGTCCATCCAGCGATTCACAACATCAAGTTGCTGGTTGCTGGGCTTTGGTTTTCCTGGAGGAGGCATATCGCCTGTACGAAGATTATCTGCAACGCGTTCCCAAGTTTTCATGTCTTTCTTGATGTCTGCAAGATTATTATATTTGGATAAATTGAAGCCACCACTTTTGCGCTTATCGTTATGGCAAGCTTGGCAATGCTTTTTTAAAACCGGGTAAATATCATTGTCGAAGTTGGCAATGGGTTCTTTATCTGCAGAATGTACTTTTGGGGCACTAGAAGCGATAGTAAACATAATCAGCATTGCTGGCATGCTTAGAAGAACCATTTTCAACTTCGTGTTAAATGTCACTGATTTATTTCCAAATTAAATGGTCAGGCAGGTAATAAAGCTTACTTCTGGCAGGTATTTCACGCCAATTATCCCCTATAAGCGCAATCGTTTCAAGCGCATTGTTATCTCTTCTGAGCTAATTAAATCGCCCTCACCAGATCCAGGGCAAACTTTTTTTGTTTCTTCCCAGTCTTCGGGGGTGCCCACGGTGCTTTCCCAAAATGGCCAAGTTCGACACTGCACCGGCCTTATTTCATATATCGTGCAACCTTTGCTCTCGCTCAAATAAACACAATCGCCATTCGCTTTTTCTCGCAAGGTGTATCTTCCTTTGGCTTTTCTCGCCCTTAACTGCTTAACTTCTTCCAAAGGCTCTTTGGTAAAATCCGCAATAGCTTGCATCTCTTCCTCGGTGACCCAGACATACCCTGGTTCACCAGTGCAGCAGTTGCCACATTGGGTACATTTAAATTTTAGGCCATCCTTGTACCATGGTTCATCTGTTCTCATCAAATTCCCATAATTTCGTTTGAAGTATCAGCCATTTACCGCAATTGCCTTAAAAGTATTATCGTACCATTGTATACAATCAATCATTCATTAGACCAAGTTGAAGAACCGTTTCGAACTCCACATTTGCGATTAATCCTTATTATCCAACCCCTTACTCCTTATAACCGTAAGAGAACCCAAATATTCACCCACTTTAAAAAACACCTGCCCCTTCTTCGTATTCAACTCCACATTTCCCCTCTGGTTCCTAAGATAAACATCATGAAGATGCAAACCCAAGGAGCAATCAATGGCAATTGAAAAACCGCTAGTGCTTATCACCGATTACCTCGAAGAAGCAGACATCGAAAACCCAGTTCTCGAAAATTGTGCTGATATTAAAATCCTGAATACTCACACCGATACGGATATCGATCCCTTTGCCTCTAAAGTAAAAGGCATTCTGGTATTTCATGACATCAAAATCTCTGCTCGCATCATCGCCAAGCTTGATCAATGCAAGGGCATTGTTCGCTGCGGTGTGGGGTATGATAATGTTGACATTAAAGCTGCTGGCGAAAAAGGCATTGCAGTTTGTAATGTTCCCGATTACGGAACTGAAGAAGTTGCAGACCATGCAGTTATGTTGCTGTTGGCAATCGCCCGTAGATTAATTCCCTGCTACGATGATATTCGATCCGGTGGCTGGCAACCTAATCATGTTTTTGGAGCGCCCAGGCTGCGAGGCAAAACCATTGGCCTAATAGGGTGTGGCAGAATTGGTACAGCCGCCGCTCTTCGCTTTAAGGCTTTAGGTTTGCGAGTGCTATTTTATGATCCGTTTGCAACGCCCGGTCTTGATAAGGCTATTGGCATGGAACGATGCCATTCGCTGGAAGAAATGCTGCCTCAATGCCTTTTCGTGAGTGTGCATACGCCATTAACCCCTAAAACAAAGCATATTGTGAATGATGCATCCCTTGCATTACTTCCCAAGGGCGCATACTTGGTGAATACAGCACGAGGCCCATGTGTTTCGGGCGATGCAGTCGTGCGCGCGCTGGAATCGGGTCAGCTTGCTTATGCAGCACTTGATGTTGTTGAAAAAGAACCCTTGGATGATGAAAGATTGCGCAAGCATCCTAAAGTTTTGCTTACGCCACACAGTGCTTTTTATTCGGTGGAAGGGTTTATTGAAATGCGCAGAAAAGGCGCAGAAGAAGTTAGGCGCTTGGTGCTTGATCAACCCGTGGTAAATCTTGTCAATGGCCATTGCTTGACCAACCCAAGATTCAAATTACCCTTGAGCAACTTAAGTTAACAAGGATGATGGCTCAGCAATTTTTGTGTCAGATGTTGGGCCAACTGGTTTAGGAATAAGGAAAGCCATTGCTAAAGCAAAGGCTAGCCCTCCAGTTAGGCCTGCGACGACATCAGAAAAAAAGTGAACTCCCAGATAGAGCCTAGTGTAGCCAACTAAGAGGGCTAGGGCGGTACCGAATAAAGGCAGGGCGATTTTGAGGGGTAGGGATGAGGAAAAACGCACCATTATTAATGCTATGCCGGGGTAGAGCGCAGAGGCGGAAAAGGTGTGCCCGCTAGGAAAACTTGGCGAAGTTGGAACTTTTATTCCTTCCAGTCGCATTTGGGATACCTCGGGCCTAGACCGGTTAACTAAATGCTTGACGGATTCGCAGGTTAAGCAGGCGCTCGAGGCCCCTATCACGAAAATTAAAGCTGTACGCCAACCTTTAATTCGTTGTAAGTATATGCCTAGCAATGGGATAAGGATTATCATGAGACGGGAGTCCCCGAGGTAGGTGGCGTTCCTTAAAAGGTGATCCAGCCATGTAGGGGGGACAAAATCAAGATTTTGGGAAGCTAGGGAATGGTCAAAGTTGGTGATAAATTCCATGGGAACCATAATAAATTGAGTAAGTTCGGGTTGTTACCCTTGTCGCAAGTAATACCTAAGTTCTAGAATAAACAATTAAGCAGATTATGAAAACCGGAGAATAATATGAAGGCTAAGATTCATCCAGAGTATATTGAAGCAACTGTCACATGCGGTTGCGGTAATAAGTTTGTGACCCGCAGCACCAAGAAAACCATCATGGTGGAAATTTGTTCTGCATGTCATCCTTTCTTTACTGGGAAGATGAAGTTTGTTGATACTGCAGGCCGTATTGAAAAGTTCCAGAAAAAATACAACTGGGATAAGCGCAAAAAGACTGGCGAAGAAGCGCCTGCTGAAGCCGCTAAGTAGTTTGTAATATTCTTGATGCCCCTGCTCTGTCGTTGGACGGGGTAGGGGCATCGGCATTTTAAACCCAAAGTGAAACATCCATGCTGGCCGCATTCGAATCCATGGTGGCACGACACAAAGAGCTGGAATTCCTGCTTTCGGACCCAACTATTGTTTCGGACAGACTCAAGTTTGCAACCATTGCCAAAGAACATGGTAAGCTGGTCAAACAAGTTAAACCATTCGAAGAATTTAAAAGATTAGAAGCCGATATTGTTGCTGCCGAAGAGATGCTTGCGCTGATCGATGCTAAAGATGCAGAGATGCTTACCTATACTCAGAACGAATTGACTGAGATGGTAAAGCGCAGAGATGAATTGAAGATTAAACTGGAAGATTTTCTCTTAGCAGGCGACGAGAATTACGACAGGCTTATTGTTGAAATTCGTGCGGGTACAGGCGGTGATGAAGCTGCGATTTTTGCAGGCGACCTTTACACCATGTACACTTATTACGCACGCAGCCAAGG
>CAJCCR010000236.1 GCA_903960945.1 uncultured Planctomycetaceae bacterium | reverse complement strand
TACCAGGGAAAATTGTGCTTATCGATGGTCCAACGCAATCGATTTGTCTTGACCCAAGCGAAGCTCGGATCCACGCACTTATCCAGCCTCTAGAACTGCCCGAATCGCTTTATCCCGTTCAATCCAAGTTAGAAAAAGTTCCAACCGTATTTGTTAACATCAATCTCCTTTGGGAAGTACCCACCGCTTTGCATTTAGGCGCAGAAGGTGTTGGGCTTTTCCGTAGTGAATTCATGCTTCTTGCAAGGCGAACCATTCCAACCGAGGAAGAACAATTTGCCATTTATTCCAAGCTTCTAAAAAACATGCAAGGCAAGCCCACAACCATTCGCACTTTTGACCTGCGTCCGGATAAACTAGCATCATTTTCCGACATTGGCGGCGCAGCTTCTCGTGCCTATGACTGGCGCAAAGTGCTGGATTCACCACCACTACAAAAACTTTTTTATGAACAGGTCAGAGCAATTATGCGTGCTGGGGTTGAGGGAAAACCCAAAATCCTTATTCCACTGGTAGCATCAACCGAGACTCTTGATTTTGTCATGCAAACTATGCAAGACGCTCGAGAATCGTTGTCTCAAGAAAAACTGGATCACAACCCAGACATCCCTCTTGGCTTAATGGTGGAAACAGCAGCTTCTATTCCAATGATGCCTTTTTGGGCCGATAAAGCATCCTTTTTTGCTCTTGGCACAAATGATCTTTTTGCTTCGGTTATTGGTTTAGATCGAAATGAAGAAGCAGGATCTTCCCAAGGAGATCATTGCCATCCTGGGTTTCTGAATATTTTATCTTCCGCAATTGATCACGCCCATGCTGCAGGCAAACCAATCACCGTATGTGGAGAACTGGCTTCGGACCCTTTAGGGGCCACATTTCTTGCAAGTTGCAATGTCTCAGCCATTAGTGTTTCCGTTCAAAGATTGCACCCTATTTTGAGGGTGTTAAACAGCATTGATGAAGCCAGTTTAAATGAGTTTAGAGCAACCTACAAAAAATTGACAAAAGCTTCCGAAGTCCGGGAAATGCTTTTAAAATCGATTCAGATGAATATTAAATAAACTTTCAAGCTTCGATTAAGCTTGAAAGTTTAACAAAAGATGTTCCGTAATCATAAGAATTAAAATGCCGAAGAGAGGACTTGAACCTCCACTCCCTTGCGAGAACTAGCTCCTGAAGCTAGCGCGTCTGCCAGTTTCGCCACTTCGGCATGCAATACAATCCTAAGGTATGAAACTTGTCCGTCAAGACACTGCTTGGAATTATTACGGAATAAAAGGGTTTGGATGGGATGAGGAATCCGCCAAACCATCATTGTTTGCAGTGACTTTGGCCAAAGGAGGGTTAGAAGGTGAGAAATTGGGATTAGATAATAAATAATAGAAATCTGATGAGCAATAACGATCACCACGGTCAGGAATCAAAGATTTAGAATGAGTCTCGGGCCAAGGTTGTTCAGGAAAGAACAAGAGCCCAAGGAAATTAGCTTTTGCGAGTATTTCCAAATGAAAGAAATTGCCCTTGGATGCAGGAAGACAGGTCGCAAGAACTTCTCGCCTATAAACCCGAACAGGAAAAAAAGGATCGACATAGCGAACACCAAAGATGAACCAAAAAATCCAGCTTTGAATACGCCCAAAAAAAGAACCAGGGCCCGAAATATGTTCAAAAGGAATGCACAAAAAGAACCTGCACAAAAAGCCTCTAACAAAAGAAAAGAATCTCAAGGGGAATGAATAGAAATCCAGCACCCGAACCGCACCTGCAATGTGAGTTTGTTCGATATTTTGCAACATGATTTTAAGCACCGAAGGTTGGCAAAAGCGTGCTAACAATGGCGCAACTACAATTATTTCATTTGAGGAATGCTCAAACCCAAGCCGAATTGCATCCCCCTCTGATATAGAACTAGTTGCTAAAACTTTCAAACCGGGCAAGACATCCTTGGATGCAAACTTCTCCGCTGCAACCTTTATTTCCAACAATACTGATTCATCCATTTCTATACCAATGGGTGCAACTATAACTTCCACCTTGTTTTCAAACGTTGCAATATAATCAAGCCATTTCTTTAGCCCATGTTTTAACGAGGATATATCATCAATCTTTGCAAAAAGTAAAAAGCAAAGCGAAGAGCTCGATACTGGGATAAATGAATATTCTTTCATGCAAACTTTCGACGGTAGAAATCAAGAATGATCCATAGAAACAATTTTAATAAAGACAAAAGGCCTGCTAAGCCCTTTTGTTTCTGATTCCTTTTTTAAATATAGAACATCGAATTTAAATCTGGGAAAGTTTTGCATCATTTCATCAAGATAATCAGGCGAAGTAAGCACAAACGCTTCATTTTTGGCGCAAATTGCATTAGACAGATTTTCCCAGCCAACCACTGTTTCTACGGGTTTCCCCAGATGAAAGGCCAGCGCATGCGCCTCCATGTTAAAAAACAACAAACTATCACCCGTACTTTTGCGGATTATTTTTGCAGCAGATTTCATCTCCCGCATAGGTTCCAACTTGGGCAGATAAAAATCAACAAACCAAACCCAGCCAATGATGCTTGCAACCAACAAGATTGCAACACTGTTGAAAACCATATTGGCAGTAAGAAACCCCTTCGACAAGCAGGTTTTCAGCGCATCAGACAAGAGCACCGCTAAAAAGATTGCAGCACCCGGGTAAGCTGGTAATAGGTAATCCGCCCGCTTGTAACTGACTAGGGATAAAACAAAAAACATGACAAGAAACCAAATCAAACCAAACCAATGCAGCGATGATAGCTTGAATCTATTGGTACAAAAAACTCCAATAACCGAACCATAAAAAATCGGAGACCAAGGGGCAAAATCGATAAAGAATTGGTAAGCATAAAACCAAGGCGGATGAGATCGCAACGCCCCGTTACCTAATGCACGAACCCAATGATGATACCCAAAAAAAACCTCGTAAAACTTGCCATCACTTTGTTTGTTGATCCAGTAAAAATAAATCCATGATAAAAACACAACACTCAACAATCCTGGAATCATTCGATAATTACGGATACTTCGAAATAAAAGCTCTAACTTAGAAAGTGAACCTTTTGTTGTTTCAAAATAGAAAGCATCAAAAAAAATCCAGAAGGCAAACAGAGGTAGAACTAATACTAAAGCAGGCAAGCCTTTCATTAATACCGAAATTAATATCGAAATATAAGTTAATACAAGTAAGATCAGCCTTGTTTTACCCTCCGATTTACCCGCTTGATAAAAAGCCAACACCGAACTTGTGGTAAAAAACGCCATTGCCATATCTATACGGCCAATTCTTGCCAACCATCCAAAATGAATACAAGTGAGCAGAATAACCGCACCAAGGGCCCCCGCGTAAAGGTCGTGGTTTTTCCAAAGAAAAAGAAATAGCAAAACAACGATGCCCGAAGCAGCTATAGCAGAGGGCAATCGCACAGAAACCGCGTCGACTTCGGAAGCCCGCATACGGGAAATGGTTGCAACCAACCAATAATAAAAAGGTGGCTTTTGAAGATCGTCAGAACCGTCGTAAATTTTGGGAAGAAAATTGCTTGAGCCATCTAAGATGCTACTGGCATTCATCGCAGCCCGGGCTTCATGGCTGCTCCAAAAATCACGATTAGCAAAATGATGAAAGAAAGCAAAGTAGATCGAGAACAAAAAAAGGAGAAGCCCAACAACAACCTTCAAAACAATCGAAAACCTTTCGGTGTGGTTTTGCAAGCCTTTGCCAAACGATAACCGAAAATCTTGAGCATCCATATTACATTAGGCGGAAAGCCTTTTTCCATGGACTTCAAACATTCGCTGGTAAGCAGCACAATTTTCGATTAACTCTTTATGGGTTCCGACAGCAGCAACAACCCCTGCATCGAGCACAACAATCCTAGATGCTATCTCCAAGGTATTCAATCTGTGCGTGATGACAAAGGATGTTCGACCTTTCAGAAACTCTTTCATAACCTTATGAATCAAAACTTCGCTTTCGGGATCTGATTGACTGGTGAATTCATCAAGAATAATAATAGCTGGATCACGAAGGATTGCTCGCGCCAAGGCAATTCTTTGTTTTTGGCCCCCGGAAAGTTTATTACCAGATTCCCCTGCCATAGTTTCGTAACCCTTTGGAAGGTTAAGAATAAAATCATGAGCAAAGGCCTTATTTGCTGCGGATTCAATACTGGCTTTGGTCGCCCCCCGAGTTCCATAAGCGATATTATTGTAGATAGTGTCATCAAAAAGGACCGTTTCCTGAGTAACGACACTAACTTTTTTGCGCAAACTTCGAAGGTTTATGTTTCGGAGATCTTCCCCATTTAGAAAAATGGTTCCATGGTCTGGATCATAAAATCTTGGAATCATACCCATGAGGGTACTTTTTCCTGAACCATTATGCCCAAGAATTGCAATTGTTTCGCCTTCAAAAACCGAAAGGTTGATATTCGAAAGAATAGGTCGCCCCGGATCATAACTAAAACAAACCCCTTTAAATTCGATCATTGGATTCCCGACCTCGGGCGTATTGAAGGGCATATCGCCATGCCTGGTACTGTAATCCAAGCACAGGCCATGTTCGGTTTTAATAAAGGCTGGGCCCTCACAATTGGCACTTACCCTAGGCTGCTTATCCATAAAGAAGAAAATGCGATCCGAAGCAGCACAACCGGATTGAATTTTGGTAAAGACGCTGGAAAGCTTACGTACCGGATCGGCAATCGCAGCAAGAAGAACATAAAGCTGCAATAAGCTCTCAGGCTCAATGGGATGCTGGCTCATGCGCATGCCAAATAGCATGGTTTCATGTTTTAATACAAGAAACGATCCAGCAAGCAGGGCACCAACTACAGCAGCAACACCCAGCAATTCGATGATTGGGCCTGCACAAGCATCAATGTTAACCACGGTCATCGATTTCAAGTAATAATCGTAAGTAGCAGCCCTAAAACGACGGCGTTCATAGGGCTCCATTGTGTAAGACTTAACCAACTTGATTCCTTGGAAAGTTTCTTGAAGAATTTTGTAGATGCTAGACATTCTTTCAAGCAAGCGCCTAGTAGCTTGCTTCATGAGGCGGCCAATTTTCCCGAGAATGAATGCCGCCACCGGTACCAAAATCAAAAACAAAAGGGTCAACTGCCAGCTGATGCAAGCAGCAAAAATCACACAACTAATTGCACGAAGTGGTTCTGCTATAACTTTCCCAAATAGTGTTTTCAAACCCGAACCAACGGATTCCATGTCATTGGTAAAGCGAGCCATCAGTTCACTGGTGCCCTGCTCCCCAAATTGATCCACATCCAAGTGAATAACATTGCGATAAAAACTATTGCGCATGTCGTAAAGCGAGAGATTAACAACGCTGCCTACAAGAGACTCTTGGAAGAATTCGAAAATACATTTGATAAAAACCCCAACCAAGACAAACCCTAAAACATAAGAGAGCGTGGTAAAACTATCCCTAGGCAAATAAGCGTAGATATATTTATGCGCAATCAGATACCAATCCATTTGTTTACGGGCATAAACCAGCTTACTTTCAACCTTTACCAGGGCATGAGTATGCTCCCTGCGCTGCTGTTCAACATACTTATTAAGGGGAAGCTTCTCTAGTTCTTTTGATTTTTCGTTCAAGGCATCCGAAACGGCTTCAATTTGCTCTATTTCTTTGTTGCAATTTGCAATGCATGAATCCACCCACTGCTGAGGACTTTGGTCGTTATTCAAGAGTTTCAGCACGGGATAAATGGAGGTAAAGTTAAGTCCCCAAAGAATGGCGGCAAAAACCGCACAAACAATAGAGATAACCAACCTTACTCGATAAGGCCAAGCATACCGCAGAGCTCTAAGAAAATTCTTCATAGAAAGACCGATCCTTGGTCAAATACTAAATAAATCCCATTAATAACTACTTGTAAGTAGCAAAAAAGGGTTCAAATTAACAAGACAAGTTCGCAAAAATCGACTCAGCAGTTTCGAGCGTAAGGGAAAAGCGAAAAACTCAAAAGAAAGCAGCAGCCGTAAAAACCGTCACTATCGTCACAAAACACGCAAAACTAACCATTTTAGCTATAACGCTCAGACTATTTGTTTTTTCTAATTTGACACAAGGTTGGTAAATTGTTTACAGTTGAATGGTTACTGTAATCGCATGGCTAATTGATGAATGAGTGAAATATTATGGTTTATCAATCAAATTCAAGACCTTTGGGCTCGCTGGCCCAACAAATTGTAGATTTAAACAATCAAATCAGCCTCGCCCAGCCTAGGAATAAGAGAAAAAACAAAGGCCTGAAAGAAATGGAGTTTCTAACTCTTTGCCACCTAAGAAACAAAGATTTAATGAATGTCGGGGATATACAAAAGTTATTAGGCGTGTTACCTGCACAAATGTCTCGAATTATCCGTTCTCTTGAAAACCGGGATATCGCACTGATTTCTTGCAGCATTAACCCCTTAGATAAACGAAAAATCGATGTTGTTTTAACGGATGCTGGTAACATTGCCTTTGAAAACCACCAAACCACCCGAGTTTGTTTTGTTCAAGAATTGTTACAAAAGTTAAATGATGAAGAAATTGACGATCTGAAAAAACTTGTAGATCGGCTTACCGATTTAATCGTTGAAAATTCAAAAACCCACGAAAGCCTATCAAGCGTTTAAATACCAATTCATTCCTCATAACGCTAAAAGCTACCAGTAGATTTTTAACAATTTCATATAACTATGCAAATTTAAGTTTACATCTAACGATAAGTCTTGCATTTTATAGGATATATATCATTCTACGGTTATTGATTGCTTAACCTACTTTGGTTAAATGACGATTAATTTTGGTAAGTACTCAAGGAACTAGTGGTATCTAAGGGGTTCTCCATGGAGAAATGGTTATGTTGGAGTTCCATGGGGGCAGCCGGTTTAGTTTTATTATTGTTTATCCTTGATATTGCTATCGGACTGCCCTTTGGTCGCTCCAGTGTTGTTGTTGATGCAATTGCAATCATTTGCAGTATTGCTGTTTTGCTATTATCTTGGGATGCATTCCGAGATTTGGGCTAGGCTATCTAAATCGTTAAAGGTTTACCACTAAGCTTCTTCTTTCGACCAATTCTTAATCATCTCCTCAATCATCCCATCGGTGGTGAAACTTCCGGAACTCAGGGCGCTACCCCAACCCAAAGCCTTCACTTCTTCGCAAGTAAGAGGGCTTATTGCAACAACTTTCGTTTTCCCCACATGAATACCAGATGCAAGTAAATCACCCAGCGAATCAAAAAGCACCTTTGCACTGTTGGAACTTGTCACCGCAACATAATCCATCGAAGTATGTGACAACATCTTTTTAATATTGTCGATTTGTTCCTTTGAAGGCGTGCCCTGAGAATAGACATGCAGGTCGGTAACCTGACATATTTTTGACAATTCTTGGCTAAGCAGGGCTCTTCCCTCCCTAGCCCTAGCAAGAAGAACTTTCCCACCTTTAACCAAAGGCATTAAGGCCTCGATTAAACCCTCTGCATCATGTCTGGGTGGAATCAGATCTGGATAAATATGGAATAACTTTAATGCAAGTGCAGTCGAGGGACCAATACAAGCGATTTTTAAATTCGAAAGAATCCGGATATCGAAACCTAATTGCAAAAATCTTTGTAGGAATTTTTCTACACCATTGGCACTCGTAAATACAAGCCAATCGAAAGAAGCAATTTTTTTTATTTCATGATCGACCAAGCTCCAATCATCAGGGCTCTTGATGATCATAGAATCAAACTGAAAGACATTGGCACCAAGATTTTTGAGCTTGGCGGAAAAATCAGCCCCCTGCCCTTTGGGCCTAGAAATCAAAACAGAGGCATTCCCCAAAGGAAGTTTGTTTCGCCAACCCCAAAGACCAAGATACTTGGCTGCGGAGCCAATAATAATGACAGCAGGTGGTTCGAATTTTTCTTGGGCAACAATTGTGGTTAAATTACCTAACACAGTAGTAGCTTGCTTTTGTTGAGGTAAAGTAGCTTCGGAAATAATGGCGACGGGTGTTTGCGGGCTCATCCCTTGTTGGAGAAGATTAGACTGAATAACTTGCGCCCTTTTAACGCCCATGTAAAAAACCAAAGTACCAGGGAATTTTGAAATTTCAGGCCAATGAAGAAAGCTATCTGGCTTGCCTGCTTTTTCGTGCCCAGTAATAAACGCAACTGCGCTGGAAAATTCACGGTGCGTTAAAGGAATCCCAGAGTAAGCACTCGCCCCAAGAGCTGCTGTAACCCCCGGGACAATTTCAAAAGCAATATTTTTGGCAATCAAAGGTTCGATTTCTTCGCTACCTCTGCCAAAAAGGAGTGGGTCGCCGCCTTTTAGGCGTGCAACTTTCAACCCTTTGGAAGCATTGGTGATCATCAAATCAACCAGAACCTCCATCCGTTCAGGATGACAGCCTGGGAGGGATTCTGCGCAAATTTTAGGAGTTTCATCTGGGAGGATTTGCAAAATTTGAAGGGACACAAGCCTATCAAAAATAATCAGATCCGCACCATTTAATATTTGCTGCCCACGAACAGTTAACAGGCCCGGATCGCCCGGGCCTGCACCAATAAAATAAACAAATCCACCAGCAACTTCATTCAAATGGAAACTCGCTTAGAGAGCTGTGTAAAACTTAAACGCCAACCATTTCATCAGGGTCAGGAACATCAATTCCATAATCAGGCCTAGAAGGAGAAACTTTACACATAAAAATGCCCAATTCGTAAAGAAGACTCATTGGAATCCACAAGAAAAGCATACTAAATGCATCTGTGGAAGGAGTTGCGACTGCTGCAAAAATCGCCATCGCAAACCAAGCGTATTTTCGATTCTTTTGAAACATCTCAACATTCATAGCGCCTAGTCTTTCCGCAAACACCATCACTAAAGGAGTCTGGAAAGAGAGACCAAAAACAACAGGCATGAAAATTGCAAAACTCAACCATTCGTTCAATCGTAAATCTGGTTTTAACCCAAGCCATTCGTTGAACCACAAAAGGGCTTCGATTGCTTTTGGTATCACAAAAAACTCGCAGATAAAAACTCCGGACAAAAACAAAACAACACTGAAAGGCAAATAAACATGCACCAATTTTTTCTCATGGGGATACAACCCCACTGCCACAAAAGACCACCCCTGAAAAAACAACCACGGACTTCCAATAACAATCCCGCACACAATACAAACCTTGAAATAAACCATGAAAGCTTCTTGAACGCTCAAGGTGCTCATGGCGTCAAAATCACCAATTTTTCTCTGGGATTCACCCATTAATGCTGATTCCTTAAGCGGCTCTTTATGGGAAACCCAGAGGGTAACCGTTTCGTTTTTAAGTTTTTCCTCCGATAAATCCGCAGGTGGTTTAATCTCGCTAATTGCTTGGGATGGATCACCTTTAAAAAGTGCTTCAAGTTGAGCCCTAGAAAATATTAAACCTGTAAATTCGGTTGGCTTATTCAAGGCAACCAAAGCGGAATCTGTTCCTTTGTCTAATTCTTCCCTCACCAAAGCCACTCTTCGCTCATAAAACTTTTTTAGCTCGGACTTCACAGGCAAGGTGATAAAATCAACTACATATTTGCCAATAAAAAAGCTAAAAATGAATGCAATAAAAAAGCCCTTGAAGGCATTTAGCAAATGCGTACGCAAATCTTCAATGTGATCACCAAAAGACATCCTTGTATCAGCAAAGAAATCCTCAGGATCAGGTGCTTTAGTCAAAGCCATAAAGTTCAAACCCTAACTTTTCGTTAAATACGCCTTTTATCAATTTACATAAACACGAAATATTAGCCATTATCTCTTTACGGGAATGGCATTGCCATTGCTAAGTTTAAAGTTTATCAGGCAATTTGCCGATTAGTACTTAAAGTTTAATTATGTAAAGTTTAAGGATTAATCCAGCAGGCAAAATAGATATTACGAGCCAAGGAAAAGGTTGCCATGTACACAAGATTATTCGTATTTATTGCACTAATAGTGGCTACTGGATGCAGGAATTTAGAAGGGCCTAAGTACCATAAGGAACACCCCGAAAAGATTGACAGTCCCGTTTATAACATCGATGAACAGAAAAGGCGTGGCAGAGAATTGATAGCATTGCCGGATGCAAGCCAAAATGTTGCCCCAAAAACTGGTATTGAAACATACGGACCGTCAGGAAGGTGGTAGAATAGGGTATAGTTTAAAACGAGAACCAACATGAAAAACACCCTTATCGCCCCTCTTCTCCTGTTAGCCCTTTCGGCCCTAGGTTGCCAATCTGTATCAGAGAAAGCAGCATCGATTCAGCCTTTGGCAGAAAACACACCGGTCCCGCCCTACCAAGATCTTTTATCCCGAGCTAGGAACCAGTCCTCCGTTGCAACGGAATCTTTTTTCATCAACAACTGGGCAGAACTTGAGGATGCTGCAAAGGGGCTAGAACAAACATCAAGATTAATGTCAAAAAGTGCAGATATGCCTGAAAACAAAAAAGAATCAATCTTGGCAGTATCATCTGACCTAAATCGGGAAGCAGCAAAACTAAAAGAAGCATGCAGGACAAAAAACGAGGTCGAAGTAAATACACAACTTCAGAAGATAACCTTAAAAATCCGCGAACTTAGAATCAATTAGTCAGCAGTTTCATCAGTTTCACCTGAAACGAATACTCCACCACCAAATTGCGAACAAAGTCTGAAATGGTCTAATGGCGAAAGAGTTTCTGCCCTTACTTCGCCTTTAATATCAAGAATAACCAACTTTGCATCAATTTCAGCTTTAGAAAGTTTGTTATTGGGCATTGATAAAAGGGCGCCCCGTAAATTCTTCCTGCGATGGACATATAAACCTCTTAGGAAATTTCTAAAACAAAGAGGCCCATCCTCAGGCTTTACCCCTTCAAAAACAAGTTTACTTCTAAGCAGAGGGCTCGGATCAATTTTAATAATCGCGGAATCCACCTTGGGCCTGGGCCAGAAGGCCGCGGGCGATATCCTTCGAACTATTTCAACTTTCGCAAGGCTTTGAAAAAGAATCGGTAATGCTCCGAAATCTTTACTTTGTGGTTTTGAAATAATTTTTTCAGCAATTTCCAACTGAACCATTGCAACGATTTTAGTAGGCGGATTTCTGCTTATTAACAAATTACTCATCACAGGAGTAGCCACAGCATAGGGGAGATTAGCAACCAATTTGTAGCCAGTAATACCAGGCCTTGAAGTGATTTCTGCAAGCATTTCGGTAACTTGCGGCTGAATCTGATTCTTGCCTTTAAGGATATCGCCACGATGAAGAAAGAACCGATCCCGTTCAATCACGGTTTCTTCGGTCAATTTTTGAAAAGCGGGATCCAGTTCGACACTTAGTACAAATCCGGCAGATTCCACCAGTCGGTTGGAAAGGCTGCCCGTACCGCTGCCTACTTCCAAAACAGCATCGGATGGTTGTAAATTAGCACTATTAACAACAAGATCCATCAGGTTTAGATCAATGAGGAAGTTTTGCCCCATTTTGTTTTTGGGCCATATGTTTCTGCTTTTTAAAAGCTCAGTCAAGTAGGACTGGGTTTGTCTAGGTGGAATATCGTAAAGGTTCATCGATTACTTTTTGCCTTTAAAAAACAGTTCGTAAGCGCGCATGGCGTATTTTGCAATCATATCAGTTTCAATGTTAACCATATCCCCAGGCTTCTTAAGTGCAAGGGTAGTCATCGCCAGGGTGTGAGGAATCAAGGCGACACTAAATTTATCTTTTTTCACTTGGACTATGGTCAAACTAACACCTTCAATGCAAACGGAGCCCTTATCAACAAGAAAAGGTTTGATCGAATCGGGTAGTGAAAACCAGATATCCACCCATGGCCCTGATTTTTCGATTTTCAAAATTTCAGCAGTCGTATCAACATGACCTTGAACAAAATGACCACTAAAATCACTACTTGCAGAAACAGGTTTTTCCAAATTAACTTTCATACCAACTCGAAGAAGCCCGAGGTTAGACTTTTTCAATGTTTCCGGCCCTACCTCAAAAACAGCTTGCTTATTCTTTTGGGAAATCAAGGTTAGGCAAACACCATTGATAGCAATACTGGCCCCGGTTTTTGTTTTTTTAAAAAAATCATCATGCCCAATAGAAAGCAAAACCCCAACATTCTGGGTTTTTAAAATAGTCACCGTTCCCATGGATTCTACGATGCCGGTAAACATGCGTTATGCCAATAAATGTGATGAAAAAGAATCGGCTAGCGACGATAATAATCATTTGCGCTGGCCTGCGAAGAATCAACCATATTTCTGCGAAAAGCAATATAAAAGATCTGCCTGGCAGGGAAGTTTAATGCATAAATCCAGAAAACTAAAATAGCAAGTGATTCGGGAACTAGATATACCATCGGAGCAATCACAGGCAAGGCAAAACACCATCCGAAAATCACTTTTTTACGAAGTATATGCTTGGTTAAATGTGGGTAGGAAAAAGGCGAAACCATTAGTAAAGCTACAACCACCGCACCAAAAACAGTCCACACACTAACCACGTTTTTAGCGGTTAAAAAATCAAATCCCGGCACTTCCATCGAACCATAAGAACGAATCAGCGCCAAGCTGGCAATGCAACCACCAGCGGCAGGGGAAGGCAAGCCTTTAAATCTTTTAAACGAACCAGCTTCGAGATCAGTATTTTCAAGGTTATACTTCGCAAGCCGAATTATTGCACACGCCATGAAAAGGCCGGCTATACAGGCAAATATATTCCTAACAAAAAAGCTGTCCCAATCCTGACCTAAACGCAGGATTAAAAATGCGGGAGCAGCGCCAAAACTAATCGCATCACACAAACTGTCAAGTTGACCACCAAAATCGCTTGTCACTTTTACTAATCTGGCTAGCATCCCATCTAACACATCAAAAATCATGGCAAGAAATATCATGCCCGCAGACCAACGCAGTAAAACCGCCGCAGAGTGATCATCCTGAACAGAAAGATCTATTTTTGCAGCAATAACAATAGCAGCAAAGCCGCAAATTGCGTTTCCAAGAGTAAACAAATTGGGAATTAATTTAAGTATTGAGTGCAAAGCACATATCCACAAATAAAACAAAAGGGCAAAATCACCCTTAAATTGTAACTTAAGTTTACGAGGATTTCTACAAATAAAATGAAAAAGTAAAACAAATACGGCCCAACTTTCTTCAAGTTAGGCCGTAAATATTACCCAATCTTACTGACCCTTAGGTCCCGTGTTCCCAACCAGTCATGTACTTATTCTGAGCCGCGGTCAGCTTATCTATGCTGATTCCCATCGATTCTAGCTTATGGGTTGCAACATAGCGCTCGACTTCCAAAGGAACATCGATAACTTTATTGGCCAATTTGCCTTTGTTTACAATGCAGAATTCAGTTGCAAGGGCCTGAGTTGCAAAACTCATATCCATTACACTTGGCGGGTGCCCTTCTGCTGCTGCAAGATTTACAAGCCTACCCTGACCAATCACATAAATCTTTTTACCATTCTTGAGTTGATATTCATCAACATTTGGCCTTACTTCGCTAATCACTGCACTGGATTGAGCCTTCAACGCAGGTAATTCTAATTCAACATCAAAGTGACCGCTATTACAAACCATTGCACCATTCTTCATCTTGGAGAAATGATCTCCAATGATTACGTGTGCGTTTCCGGTTACTGTAATAAAGATGTCGCCAACTTCAGCGGCTTTGGAAATAGGCATTACTTCAAAACCATCCATTGCAGCTTCCAAGGCGCGAATTGGATCCACTTCGGTTACGATAACCAAGCTTCCCATCCCTCTTGCGCGCTGAGCCACACCTTTACCACACCAACCATAGCCACAAACCACTACTTTTCTACCTGCAAGTAGGATATTCGTAGCACGTACAATGCCGTCCAAGGTGCTTTGGCCGGTACCATAACGATTGTCAAACAGGTGTTTGGTTTGAGCATCATTAACAGAAACAACGGGGAATTGCAGAACCCCATCTTTTTCCATGGCGCGAAGTCGATTGACCCCCGTCGTGGTTTCTTCCATGCTTCCCACAATTTGATCAAGAATTTTTCTACGGGTTTCAACAGAGTGCTTTTCAGCCCACTTCTTAACTTCGGGATGAACTTCATCCAAACGATTTAAAGCCATGAAAATGAGTGCGGAAACTAAATCTGCGCCGTCATCCATGGTTACATGAGGGCTGTGTTCCAAAGCTGCAACAATATGCTTGTAATAGGTATTGTTATCTTCTTCACGAATCGCAAAGACAGAAATACCAAAGTCATGAACCAAGCTGGCTGCAACATCATCCTGGGTACTTAAGGGATTGGAAGCAATTAATACTAGATCTGCACCACCAGCCTGCAAAGTGCGGGCAAGATTTGCAGTTTCTGCAGTAACATGCAAACAAGCAGACATCCTTAACCCTGCCAATGGCTTTTCTTTGGCAAATCTTTCACGAACACGAGCCAAAACTGGCATATCCGTATCTGCCCACATAATTCGTTTTTTACCCATTGCAGCCAACTTCAAATCTTTTACGTCACTCTTTATCGCCTTGCCCGTGGACATGTAAAACTCCTTTGACAACTTTTGTTTAACTAGACTCAACATATGAATAGAGGATTTCATGCTCTTTTCGCAATAGAAAACCAAAAAAATATTGTATACTTTAACCAGATTAGTTGATTAGTTGACTAATAATAATGGATGATATTGCAGCAATACCCTTATAAATAGAACTTCTAAACGAGTTTTTTTTACCAAAAGTGATTTCTAAACAATTATCAAAGTTGACTGGTTTTGCTACAATCTAAAGGGACGGATTTTTATTTACAGTTAAGTTTTTTTAAACATCAGAATATTTGAAATTCAGGATAATTTAACATTATGGCATCTAATTTAAACCAACAGTTATTCTCAACACCACTACCACCTTTCCAACATGGTCTTTACGACCCTAAGTTCGAAAAAGATTCATGCGGAGTAGGGTTCATCGCCAGCATAAAAGGCGTTAAAACTCATGATATTGTCAAAGATGGCTTGCAAATCCTGCTAAATCTTCAACATCGTGGAGCTTGTGGTTGCGATCAAGAAACCGGAGATGGTGCCGGCATATTAATTCAAATACCCCATAAGTTTTTCGCTGATGTTTGCTCACCAGCAGGCATAATTCTTCCTGAACCGGGTTCCTATGGCGTTGCTTTCGCCTTTTTGCCGAAAGATGCTACCGAAAGAACCAACTGCGAAAAAGCAATTGAAAAGTTGTGCAAAGAAACTGGACTCAAATTTCTAGGCTGGAGGGATGTTCCGGTTGACTCCAACAGCGTTGGATGGCTTGCAAGGTCTCAAGAACCCTATATGAAACAGGCTTTCATAGGGAAAAGCGCAAAATCCATGACACAGGATGTCCTAGAGACAAAGCTTTACATCTTTCGTAGGAAAGTTGAAAACTGGTCTTACAGCAATACCCAGCCGGGAATGCCTGCCCCAATCTATTTCGCCAGCTGTAGTTCTAAGACAATTGTTTACAAAGGCATGCTTAAACCTGACCAAGTAGACAAATACTTCCCGGACCTTCTTAATCCCTTAATGGACTCTTGCCTTGCTGTTGTTCATAGCCGATATAGCACCAACACTTTCCCCTTGTGGAGCTTGGCGCAGCCTTTTAGGTTTTTGGCACACAACGGCGAAATCAACACTCTTCAAGGAAATGTACACTGGCTTAAAGCCCGTTCTTCCATGATGCACAATGATCGTTTCGGCAAAGATATTGAACATATCGTGCCTTTGCCTTCTGATGGACTAAGTGATTCTGCAATTCTCGATCAAGGTTTGGAATTACTGATCCAAGCGGGTCGGACACTCCCGCACGCAATAACCATGATGGTGCCAGAGGCTTACGAAGGTCAGCCAGAAATGGACGCTGCAAAAAGAGCCTATTACCAATTTAGCAGTTGTTTAACCGAGCCATGGGATGGCCCTGCGGATCTTTGTTTTTCTGATGGAACGCTAGTGGGCGCTATGTTGGATCGCAATGGTTTACGCCCAAGCCGTTACATTATCACTGATGATGATATGGTGATTTTGGCAAGTGAAACGGGAGTGCTTCCCATCCCTTCCGAAAAGATAATAGAAAAAGGCAGACTCCAACCCGGCCGAATTTTTCTGGTCGACACAGGATTAGGCAAAATTATCACTGATAAAGAGGCTAAAGACGTTTTAGCTAAGCAAGCTCCCTACCTTGAGTGGATTGAGCAGCATCACCTTACGCTTGAGAAACTTCCAGAAGTTGAAATTGAGGATGGTTTTGCCAAGGAGTTCACCACCCTTTTAGAAAGACAGCGTGCGTTTGGTTATACTCAGGAAGATATCAATCGCATTTTGCTTCCCATGGCAAAAGATGGCAAAGAACCAGTTTCCAGCATGGGGACCGATATACCACTCGCAGTATTAAGTAATCGAAGCCAGCTACTGTTCCACTATTTCAAGCAGTTATTTGCACAGGTCACCAATCCGCCCATTGATGCAATTCGTGAAGAAGTTGTAATGAGCACAGAATCGCTTTTGGGTAGCGAAGTTAATCTTTTGGGTGAAACTGCATTGCACGCTCGAATGCTGAGGCTTGAAACGCCAACACTTACCGCTTCAGAACTTGAAAGGATCAAACGCTGCAATATCACTGGTTTTGAAAGCAAAACCATTAAAACCTTATTCAAGCGAAGCGAAGGGCCTGTGGGCCTCAAACTTGCATTACAAAGGGTGCGTGAAGAAGCTTCCGCTGCTGTTGAAGCAGGTGCTACCATTATTATACTTTCTGATCGCGGCGTTGATAAAGATCATATTGCGATTCCATCCCTGCTTGCCACCGCTGGCGTGCATCACCACCTGTTACGAGGTGGGTTAAGGGGCAAATGTGGTATTATTGTTGAAACAGGCGAAGCCAGAGAAGTTATGCATTTCTCACTTCTGATCGGTTATGGTGCCAGTGCCATTCATCCATATTTGGTATTTGAAACTTTTGAAGGTTTAAACAATGCCAATATGATGGTGGACAATAATGGTTCCCCACTTAGTTTGGGTTCTGCTGTCAAAAATTACATCAAATCAATTGATCAAGGCTTGCTAAAAATCTTTAGTAAAATGGGCATCAGTACACTTTTAAGTTACAGAGCTGCCCAAATCTTCGAAGCCATTGGCATCGACATGGATGTGATCAACGAATTCTTTTTTGGAACTCCCAGCCGTATATCTGGCATTAGCCTCGAGATAATTGCAAAGGAATCGATTCACCGTCATAGCTTTGCTTTTCCAGATGATAGAAATCTAGAAGAACAAGAATTGGATGTTGGCGGAGAATACATGTGGCGCAGGCGTGGCGAACATCACATGTGGAATCCTGAAACCATTCAGAAACTGCAATACTCCATCACCAAGGATAAGTATTCTTCCTACAAAGAGTTTTCGGAACTCGCAAGCGAAGAAGATGAACACTTATGCACAATCCGGGGCCTCCTTGAAATTAAAAAGTCCCCTAGACCTATCCCCTTGGAACTTGTCGAATCTGCAAAAGATATCGTCAAACGATTCTGTACCGGTGCAATGAGCTTTGGATCTATCAGCAAAGAAGCACACGAAACCCTTGCCATTGCAATGAACCGTATTGGCGGAAGAAGCAATACCGGTGAAGGCGGCGAAGACCCTGCAAGATTCAAAAAAGATTCCAACGGGGATTCGCGTAATAGTGCTATTAAACAAGTAGCAAGCGGAAGGTTTGGAGTAACCTCCAACTATTTAGTCAATGCAACCGAGTTACAAATTAAGATTGCACAGGGCGCAAAACCCGGTGAAGGCGGCCAATTACCAGGCCATAAAGTAGACAACTTTATTGCAAAGACTCGCTACAGCACACCAGGTGTGGGACTAATTTCACCCCCACCCCACCACGATATTTACAGTATCGAAGATCTTGCCCAGCTAATCTTTGACCTTAAGAATGCCAACCCTCATGCAGAAGTTTCAGTAAAACTTGTTGCAGAAGTTGGTGTTGGAACAATCGCTGCCGGCGTCGCAAAGGGCTTTGCAGACAGAATTCTGATTAGTGGTGATTCCGGCGGAACCGGTGCTTCGCCATTATCAAGTATCCGTCATGCAGGAGTTCCATGGGAATTAGGCCTTGCAGAAACCCAACAAACATTAGTTCGAAACGGGCTAAGAGGCCGAGTCAGGGTACAAACTGATGGACAGTTAAAAACTGGGCGAGATATTATTGTTGCTGCTTGCTTAGGTGCCGAGGAATACGGCTTTTCTACTGCACCACTGATTGCAATGGGTTGCATCATGATGCGCAAATGCCACCTCAACACTTGCCCTGTTGGCATTGCAACTCAAGATCCAGTTCTCAGGGCACAATTCCAAGGTACTCCAGAGCAAGTCATCAACTACTTGTTCTTTGTTGCAGAAGAAGTGCGCGAGTATTTAAGCGCAATGGGTTTCCGAAGCTTGGACGAAATTATTGGCAGGGCCGACCTTCTTAAACAACGCAAAGTTGATCACTGGAAGGGAAAAAATGTTGATCTTTCCTCCATCCTGCAAATGCCACCTGTCGCTGTTGGAACCCCAATACGATGCGTCGAAAAACAAGCAGATCGCATTGCAGACCAATTAGATTGGGAACTTATCAAAGTTTGCAACCCAGCAATCGAGAGGGCCGAGAGAGTTCAATTTGAATCTCCTATTGCCAACAAAAACAGAACTGTAGGAACGCTCTTAAGCTACTTCGTCACCGCCAAGCATGGGGAAGATGGATTGCCAGAAGACACCATTGATTTACAATTCAATGGCAGCGCAGGTCAGAGTTTTGGTGCATTCATCACCAAGGGCATTACGATGCGCATCAGGGGTGATGCGAATGACTATGTAGGCAAGGGATTGTCTGGCGGAAAGATTATTGTTGCGCCAACGACAGATTCTAAGTTCATCCCCGAGAAAAATATCCTCATCGGTAATGTTGCACTTTATGGCGCAACCGCTGGCGAGGCTTATTTCCGAGGGATTGCAGGCGAAAGATTTGCTGTACGAAATAGCGGTGCAAAAACTGTTGTTGAAGGCGTTGGCGATCATGGTTGCGAATACATGACTGGAGGTGTTGTTGTTGTTCTAGGCAAAACCGGACGCAATTTCGCTGCAGGCATGAGCGGGGGACTCGCCTTTGTTTACGACATCGATGGCGACTTTAAAGATAATTGCAATCACGAAATGGTAGATCTTGTTCCTATCGTTGACTACAAAGATATTGCTACGATCAGCAATCTTGTGAACAGGCATGTATTGTACACAGGGTCAACGGTTGCAGAAAACATCGTCAACGATTTTTCGACTGCATTATCGCATTTCAAAAAGGTGTTCCCCAAGGATTACAGACGGGTGCTTGAAGCAAAACGTGTTGCTCAAAGGCAATGGGAACTAGTAAACGGGTAATAGGCAATAAAACTTTAGGTGTACTTTTAATTATTTTCCCTTAGGCTCAATGGTTTAAAACATGGCAGATCCACGCGGCTTCTTAAATATTGAACAACAAAAGCACACTCCTCGTCCGGTTTATCAGCGGATCAAGGATTATAACGAAATATATCAACCTCTGCCCGAAGAAAGTATTCGTGCGCAGGCTTCGCGCTGCATGGATTGTGGCGTCCCCTTCTGCCATACCGGTTGCCCACTCGGAAATCTAATCCCAGACTGGAACGACTTAGTTCATCGGAATCGTTGGGAAGAAGCCTTAAAGGAACTTCACAGCACCAACAATTTCCCCGAATTTACTGGCAAGACCTGCCCTGCTCCATGCGAGGCTTCCTGCGTTCTGGAAATTACATCGCCTGCTGTTACAATTAAAAACATCGAGCTCGCAATTGTTGATAAAGGCTGGGAAATGGGCTGGATTGTACCTACTCCCCCTGAAAAAATCTCCGGAAAGAAAGTGGCTGTCATTGGCAGCGGGCCCGCTGGACTTGCAGCAGCTCAACAACTTTGCAGAGCTGGTCACGCTGTTACCGTTTACGAAAAAGACGATATGTATGGCGGCTTGCTCATCTACGGCATCCCTGACTTCAAAATGGGAAAATTCTACATCGAACGCCGAATCAATCAAATGGAAGCTGAAGGCGTAAAATTCATCAACAACGCTGATGTTGGTAAAACCATAAGTGCCGAAGAAATACTTTCTTCGTTTGATGCAATACTAATGGCTACGGGCTCTAGCATTGCACGAGAATTAGAAATACAGGGCAGGAATATGGCAGGTATCGAACTTGCTATGCCTTTCCTTACCCAGCAAAATCGAAGGTGCCTCGATAAACCCGTCACCGAAAAAGAAATCTTGGCTACCGGTAAAAATGTAATCATCATCGGTGGGGGGGATACTGCTGCCGATTGTTTGGGCACCTGCCACAGGCAAGGCGCAAAATCGATTATGCAAATCGATTACAACCCAAGACCTCCTGAAAATTATAATTCTGAAACACCATGGCCCCTTTGGCCGAAGATCCTGAGGTTATCTCCTGCGCATGAAGAAGGTGGCAGAAGAGATTGGCAAATTAAATCCTCTAAATTCGTTGGCGACTCCAAGGGCCATGTAAAAGAACTTCATGCTGTAAGGGTCAACCAATTCTACGACGAAACAGGCGAAAGGCAGTTTGAAGAAATCAGGGGAACGGATCTTGTATTCCCATGCGATCTGGCTTTGATCGCGATCGGCTTTACCGGTGCAGACAAAGGGTTGCCAGCAATGTTTGATGTAGAAATTGATTCAAGAGGAAACATTGGTACAGGTCGCAAAACCTACAGAACTTCTAAGCCTAATATTTTTGCTGCGGGTGACGCTAGACGCGGGCAATCGCTTGTCGTCTGGGCTATCGCTGAAGGCAGAGAAGCAGCCCGAGAAATCGATGAATATCTCATGGGTAAATCCAGTCAATTAAAAGCACGAGACACCTCACTGCTTCAAATTGGTTTACCAGGGATGACAAAATAACAAGGCTTACTTAGCCCTGATTTTCATTCCATACCCCTAGGCAATGATTTGGTCAATCACTTTGCGTAGGGGTACTTTGTTGGAATTTAACATTACCAATATTTTAAGCTTGGCTTTTTAATGGCCAACTACCTTGACCTTACTAAATGTGTTAAGATGATTTTATGAACTCGCAAAATTCAAACAGAATTAATAAGTCTATTGTAACGGTTGGTCCGCTTTTAGAGCCTTCCGATGACAAAGATTTTTGGCTTTCTAAAACCCCTTCCGAGCGCCTTCAATTCGTTGAAATATTAAGGCAACTTAACTATGGCCAATATCAATCTACCACTCGACTTCAAAGAATTCTTACAGTTACTGAACGAATATCAGTTTAGAACACCTAAAGGCAAACAAAAAAGCTGCAGGCAGGTTTAAAGATTTGAATGGTTTAGAGAACCTTCCTTGAACATCAATTCCCTCAAGACTGTCCCATCCACAATCCACACTCTTCACCAATATCCATTGATTATTCAAAAGAGCTTAAACCAAAATGTTTCCAAAAAGTCGCTTAAGCCTTGGTATTAGGAGAACCGGTGTGATTAAACCCCAAAATTTAACAGCTAAATAATGTATTTTGAATTCAATTGAAGTCAAAATACATTATAAAATAGTGGATTCCAACAAAAGGCTAGGCATCACCGCTCTCGAGTTTGAAAGCCAATTCACTTGCGGCAGCAGCCGGAAGTGGAATGCGGCTGATTAGCTTCTCTGTTGTTCGTGTATCAACCTTGTAGTCTTCCCCCATCACCACACTGAACCAGCGTTCGCGATCCATGACAACGCGATACATCTTCTCATCCTGCGTTTCCGCAATGAAGGGAATGTAGATGTGAATTGGCTGACACGCCATCTCAGCCTTTGCACCGATGCGATCGACGCGTCCTGTTCGCTGCTCCAGAGTGCTGGGATTCCAGCACAGGTCATGATGCAGCACATACCGGCAATTCAAATGCAAATCCACCCCTTCGGCCATGACGCTACTGGCAACAAGAATCTCAGGGTAGAAGGGAGTATTAAAGGTAAGCATGATCCGCCGCCTTGTATCCGAACGCGTCGCTCCGTTCACCAACCTGACATTCGGCACAAGATAATCTTGCAGTGCCCCCTGTAGCTCATCGTCGTCGTATTCCTTCGCGACATCGACGCCGAAATGCGCTCCCGTCTGGATCCGTTTCACAGCCTGAATGTAGTTCTGGCGTTCCTGCTTTCCACATCGCTCAACGAGAAACTGCATGAATTGTCGCAGCAATGTCCGAAGTGTCAGGCCGGACAAATCTGGGGTATCCAAGGCGATCCGCATCGCTTCTTCATCCCGCTTGTCCCGTTCCAGCGGAAAGAACCTAGCCAAGAATGAGGGGGTCCGCACATTTCGCCGGACAATATCGACCAGTTCCACAGAATGCTGAGCCAGGTCCGGAAACTCGGCGAGAAGTTCCAACGCTTGAGCGTCACATGCCCTGCGAATAGGTGAATCTTCGTCGAAGAACCGCTTTCCAAGCAAGTCGAGTTGCGCCTCGACCTCATCAGGAGTACAACCCAACTTCCGAGCACTTAGAGAGCGTATCTCCGATCGAATCGCTTCTGAGATCCGCTGCCTCAGGATACGGCCTGTGGCGATGTAATGACAGAACACGACCACCTTCTCGCCTCTTCTCCAAGCATCCACGACTCTCCGAATGGTTGCATCGACTTTTGGATGTCTAGCCTCAGCGGTTCCGTCTCGGGGAAGGAGCGACTCAAGGTGATCGAGATACCACTTGACCGCATCGTTCACTTCAACTGTCTGTGCCCCTTCGTCGTCGGTATCGATCTCTGGGTCAGTGTCTTCGCTGCTTTTCAGGCGATTTCGGCGGGTATGCAGGAAGGCCTCATAGCTTGAAGCCAAACCTTCAGCAAAAACCGGACGCGAATCCGGTGCCTTGGAGGTTGCACGAGCCGCCAAGAGAAATGGTAAAAGATCTTCACCACCGACAGCGATTCCGGCTTGCTCGTTTTCTGCACAATCTAGAAGGATGGACTTCCCAATAAACCGCTTACGGCGTGGCGTTTCATTGGCACCACCTGGCAACTGTCGTGATTTCAAGTGCCGAATGACCCAGCTTCGTAGTTCTTTCTCCGCCAACCCCATACGAACTTTAGTCCGCTCAAAGCAATGAACGACATCATCAGCACCTTGCGTGAGGCCTTCCGCTTTTCTGGCTTCGGGCCACCATTGGTCAACATGCTTGAACCCATTGTTTCCGATGGTGAGATCTTCCCCTTTGAGGCGTCCCCAAGCATGATCCAATGTGACCGCCGCTTCTTGTGCAGAATCGAGCGTTGCCCGAAGTTCTTTCCGTTGTTGGCTGAACCCTTCACGTCCACACGCCGGAGCTAGGACTCCGGTCCATGAGATTCCATCGAAGCGATCGAGCACCGAGCACAATTCCCCATGGCCCAGTTGGAATGGTGTGGCAGTGAGAAAGAGCATTCTTTCAAATACCCCCGCCAGTGGCCCCCGCGATATTTCGTCTGCGTCTCCTTTAGCATCCTCTGATCGAAACAGTGAAGCCAATCGAGTATCGTCGTTCTTGAGGTGGTGAGCTTCGTCGAGAATCAGCAATGGAAGTCGGAACCGCATTTTGGTCAGACATTCCTTCCAAAGCTTGCGAACCTCGTCCTTTATGACACGTCGGGCATTGACCACATATTCGTGGAAGTTCTTCGACAGGCGAAGCGGAATCTCATGAAGAGCGTCGTAGACCGCATCGGTATTCAATTGCGGCAGAACTTTCCAGATCGCCTCGGGGACCGGATCATCTTCTTCTTCCTCGATTACTCCTTGAATCGGTTTCAACCAGTCAGATGGATGAGTAGCGAGCAATGTCGCCCAGAGGTCGCTGTCACGGTTATCGACCCATTTCATCTGAAGCAACTCGCCCATTACTCGGCATAAAGCGCAACGAAGCTGATCCACCCCTTTTCGTCGATGAAGGCTTTGCCAAATCAGGGCAAGCATAACCCATTGATCGTTCAGGCCTTGGCTCATGGCACCATGCGTGAGGAAAATCACGGACTTGCGTCGGTCCGCTGGATCATCGAGGAACTTGAGAAACTGAACAGCACGATCCGCCTGCCCGCCGCGAATCTTCTTACTCAGGTTCGCCGGGAGACATTTCTCGCAGAAAAGCGAGAAATCGGGGGGCCATTTGTCTTTCAACGACGATGGCACCATCACGACGACTGGCCTCTTTCCCCGATTCTCCAACGCCACGGACACCGCTACCGCAAGGGCCACGAAAGTCTTGCCCATGCCGACTTCGTCCGCGAGGATCAAGCCGGGCTGCTTGCTGAGCCGTTTTAGGATGTCGCGAGCCGTTCGGTCCTGGCGCGCTGCATCCTCTTCGGAAATGCGTCCCTTCACGTGGAGGCGGATGTCGGCACAATACGGATACATGGAATTCATATAGACACCACCTTGAAGACGGATTCAACGTATTCCCGAAGGTTTTTTGGTTCCCCCGATGTTTTTTCGGGAATTAACGTTTTTAGTTCAGAAATGACGGCACGAATCTCAGTGATATGCTGCTTTGGCGGCACGCATCCAAGGGCCACACCCGGCTTTACGCGATCGAGTTCTAACACTAATTCGGAAATAAGAAACGCCCTCTCTTCGGTGGACTGTGCCTCCCGAACCAACGCTTTGGCCAACGCCATGACTCCGACAGGACCACGCAGTCGCCACCGCAAGAGCTCCAGGGTCGCCACCGGGCGTTCCAAGCGTTCTCGGAGTGCGTCCAATGCCCACGAAATGCGACGCGTCCGTTGCAACAGAAACTGACTTGTATCGACACGTTTATGCGGATCCACGACTGGTTGGCCACTGTCCTTGGCCTTCTCCCGCTCACGCCGGCGAAGGTAATCGCCCAAAAGGCGATGCAATGGCCGTGCCGAGCTCAAAATGTTGATCAACACTTCAAGCGGAAGATTTTTCAGTTCCTCCGGAGGCGGAAGGGCATTTCCGGCGAGAACATTGACTGGCCACCATGCACTCCCGCCACAACCTGTCCAGCGAACCCAGAATCCCGACGGAGGACGATCAGTTTCCCAGGGCAACTCAATCGACGGTAGACATCCAAGAGCTATCCATTTCTGTTCGCCAAAGAAATATCGATCATCTCCGTCCGTGATCAGTTCCCAGCCTGACGATGGTTCGCCCGAAATGGAAAGAGTAACCGTGGCACGATTCTTGTCGTCGCAATTGTAAACGGCTTCGCCGAACGACTTGGGAAGCAGAAGCCCCTCACCAACGGAATCCTCTCCTTCTTCCAAAAGAGGCTTCCATTTCACATTGCCACCGAGCTCGACTTGCTCACTTTCTGGGAATGTCGCTTCGAACAACTTCCTTGCTTTTGCATCCCGATTGGAATCCACGATGTAAACAAGATTGGCCTCCAAGTTGGGAGCCTTTCCGATGCCCGTGCCAGCAGTGGTAAAATTGCTCGATCCAATGTCGTACACGATCCAACGCTCGTCTTCGAGCCAGATCCCTTTTGCGTGAAAGGACCGCCCCTTTTCAAGAAGTACGCGGTAAATTTCCGTCGTTACATTTGAACGCCCCAATGGCTGAGCGTCCAGCAACGACTTCGGTGCGTTCAGGAAAATGGTGTCTTCGCCGGGAACCTCTTCAGCATCCACATGAAACCGAACATTGGCTTCGCCACGCTGGCGAAGCAAGCTCCACAGCTCTTTCGCAGGAGCATTTGGCACTTCTGGCCGATCAAAAAATGGGCTCATCACGAATGCGGAGCACGGTGCTGAGCCACCCGGCCACATCGTCTTGAGACTGGCGATGATGTTCGGGTAGCCTGGTCCGGAGAACATGGTCTGGACTCGCACACCGGTGCGACGCACTTCATCGTCAGTCAACTTCCATGTCCGAACTTCCTTGTGGGCTCGATCCAGCAGCAGATTCACCCGGTCGAGAGCTGGCGACTTGGTACCAGCCGAGGTCGTACTGAAAAGAGCCGCCTTCCGAAGAAAAGCAATGGCGTCGTTGAGGCACGAGACCGGCGAATCACCACCTACTTTAAAGTCGAGGACCCCGAAGACTTCTTGATTTCGCCGATAGCCGTCATCCGTGAGATTTGCCGAGCCAATGATAATTCGCAGGAACTTCGCCCAGAAAAGCAGACTCACCTTTGCATGCTGCAAGCCTTCCGGCATTCTTGCAGAAAGCAAGTCCCATCGCAGGCTGCGGCTTCCACGACAATGATGCTGGTCGACCAAGGCCGCCGCACAGGTGACCTGAGCAAGCTTCTCTTCACGTTCGACGAGGTAGACTGGACCATCCTCGGTTGGGTCGCTTTCCAACTGAAGAAATCGAGCCAGGCACTCCTCCTCGAAAAAGACAGGCGAAAAGGTGAAACTGGTGGCCAGACAACCGACGGGATCGCCTGCGCCGTCAGGTGCGACCCAGGCATCCAACAACTTTCCGTATCCCGGCTTTTCTTCGTGCTTTCTCTTTCCCATTTATTTCACCAGTCCAAGATCTCTTGAGAATGACCACAACGATGCAGTCCGATAGGCATGCACGTAAGAATCGTCGTGGCGTCCTCCCGTTTCCCGAATGTACCCGGTACGAATCATGCACGAGCCATCGTCAAACCGGTCGAACCAAGGTGCCTTTCCCGCTGGCGGTTTCAAGTGTTGCACGCGGCGATGATGCTCCAGCAGCTTTTCCAACCATTCCGAATCCGCTACACATTCTAAAAGGCTACTGTAACTCTCTAGGAATCGTACCTTTTCATTGAATGGAGCCAAACTATCAGCCACCTCGAAAAAGATTTCGGGCACTTTCTCGGCGGCAAGCTTCACGCTCGGAAGACCAGCCAATTCGTTCGGTTTGATGCGTTGTTGAGGCTTGGACAGCATATGCAGCACATCGTCGAAAGCATCCTGAAGAAAGCGAGAAAATTTTTCGTATAAATCGATTGCGTAAAGGAGATCCTTCAATTTAGCACTCGCAAACTTGCGCAGAAGCTTGTGAAATCGCCGTTCAGATGGCCCTTCCGCCCACAACCGTCGGCCTTCTTCACTAATCAATATCTCAAGAACCTCCTTGCGGCAACCGGATGTCGGATTCAAGAGGGCCTGGTTGATGACCCGGGATTCCTGTTTTCCTGCATCGTAAATCCCAAGGTGGTCGCTAAAGAATTTCCAGTCAGGCCACCCCTTCTCCCTATACACGCAGCCTTTATCCAAGCCATCCAGGATCGCGTCGATGAGTCGTCGCCGAACCGCTTTACCAGGGCCGTCCTGGCTACCAAAAAATCCATCCAAGCCCTGCTCCTTCTCCCATGCATTGGCAAGATCAGATCCGGTCCCACCAAGCTGATCGGCTCGTTCAACTTCGATATCACGGGCCAGCGCACGGTAGACGCCGTGAAATCCAAAAACAGTCGGAGTCTTGAGATAGCGTTTCGCTGAAAGGGGCACACCATCCTTGATAGACTCAACAGCTTTGTCTTGCCCCGGCAATCCGCGAAGTTGTTTTCGCTCCTCGGTTGTCCGAACCAATCCCTCAACGAGATACCATTCAAAAACTTGCCAAGGCTCACTGATTCCATCGGCGGCGATTAGATCGGTGGGAAACTCGGAACAGATCGAGAGTGACACAGCAATGCTGGTCAAAAACCGGGGGTGCTGCTGTCGTTCTCGAACTCCGGGAATCATCCGAACTGCTAATGAATCAGCAATCGCATAAATGCCCAACGGATCAATCGACCCCTCAACAGATGCTTTCGGATCGGCTTCGCTTAGTAAAGGAGTCATAATTTGCTCCCTAATTCCAATAAAATATTGTTCCTACCAAATTTCTTTATTTTATACCAAAAATATCTCAATCTTACAATCAGCAATTCCATTAAAAATTATTATTAAGCCAATCAAGACTGATTTTAAATAATACTAGGTATACTGGCAGCGACAACTTAATTTATTTTGCTTAGATTAGAAAATCTTTAATCTGTAAAATCAACACCATGCCTCATGCCAAAATCCGTGTTCACAAAAAAACCAATTGGTCCAGTTAGTATGCATACAACAAGATTGAAATAAAAAAGCTGACAGCATTTTAATTCCATACCCCTAGGCAATGATTTGATCAATCACTTTGCCGGTACTTATGGGAAAAGGCCGATTGAAGTTGTTTTTTATTTCCGTGCTGGGGCTTATACCCATTAAATGAAATAGGGTAGCAGAAAGGTCTTCCGGCCGAACAGGGTCTGTTGCAGGAAATGCCCCTTTGGAATCTGAAGAACCGAACACAAAACCCTTTTTTACCCCACCTCCAGCAAAGAGAACCGTGTAACATTGTGGCCAATGATCACGGCCATAAAGATTATTGATTTTTGGTGTTCTACCAAATTCACCCGCCCAGAATATCAAAGTTGAATCAAGCAAGCCCCGCTCTTCCAAATCTAAAATCAAGGTTGGTAAAGTTTTGTCCGTTATGGGCAAAAGATGATTTTTCATTACGGGATACATAGGTTTATCATTGAATCCATGGGTATCCCACCCACCTTCGCAACCGCCAATCTGCGAAGAAAAATAAACGTTAATAAATGCCGCACCTGCCTCCACCAATCTTCTTGCAAGAAGGCAAGATTGCCCATAGGTGGTTCTGCCATAGCGTTCCCGTACTGCAAGTGGTTCTGCGGAAATATCAAATGCAGTTCGAATAGATTTGGAAGTAAGCATATTATGAGCCCGATCATAATTATCCTGAATGCCCTTAGCCTTGGAAGATTTTTCAAGGATCTTGGTTTCAGCATCAATGATAGACATCATTTCTTTCCGGTTTGCTATTCTTTCAGGATTGATACCAGAAGGAAGAACAAGTTCGGGAAGATTGAAATCTGCAGAGTTGGGATCTTGGCCAATAAAAAAAGGATCGTAGGTTTTCCCCATAAAACTAGCATGTTGCCCGGGGGTAACCGACCCATCCCTGATTACATGAGGAAAAGAAATAAAGGGCGGCACACCTCCAGATTTTGGCTTAAATTTACTGACGATCGAGCCATAAGCAGGAAACAAATCAAGCGTATCACGCAACCTCTGATCATCAGTTGCAGGTGAATAACCAGTAAGGCTGTAATAGGCTGCAGAATTATGATTCTTCATCTCATGATGCACACTGCGAACGATGGTTACTCTATCCATCACCTTAGCCATATTTGGAAGCATTTCTCCAATGGGCATGGAAGGAACAATTGAGGAAATACCTTTAAGAGGCCCGCGGTAAGCATCGGGTGCATTGGGTTTCAAATCAAAAGTATCCATCTGGCTTGGGCCGCCAAACTGGTGCAAAAAAACAATTGATTTTGCTTTCGCTTTGGGGTTTGCAGCTAGAAGGGTACTAGGCAAAGCAGAGCCGATGACAGAAATAGCTGCGCCTTGCCTGAGAAAACTTCTTCTAGAAAACATGCCGTGACCTCTTGAGTAGTGTTATGTTTAATTCTAATAACACAGTACTAATCTTTTTGAAAATCAATAACATGCAAAGTCAATCCGCCAAGAATATTGAGCCATTTTAAATCGGTAGAACCTTCGCTAAACTTAATATGAGTACCATCAACAAGAGTTTGATTCCAAGTAGGGTCTGCGGTAAGCCATTGTTTCCCATCATGAAATTCAGCCCAAGCATGCCAGGCCATTTTAGGAAATTTTTCCCCTGCCATATAAGCAATACCGCCAACTTCTCTGGAAGGTATACCAACAGCGCGGGCCAAAGTTACAAAAAGGAGCGTATGTTCGGTGCAATCACCTGCTTTTTTATCAAGAATATCTAGAGCATTATCACTATTTTTAGCCATGGTTTTTTCAAGATTTGCAAAAATCCATTTAACAATCCGGGAAGCCTTTTCGAAATCAGTAGGAGCATCTCCAACAATTTTGGTGGCTAGAGCTATAATTTTAGGATTATCAGAAGGAGCGCTAATACTGAAGGCAAGGGAACGCTTTCGTTCATCTGGAAGAAGAGCCTTCCCGTTTTTAATAATAAAATCACGCTTGATCTCCATAACCAAATTATTGTCTTTACCCTTGCTGATTATTTGCCTATGCGATTGGGG
>CAJCCR010000235.1 GCA_903960945.1 uncultured Planctomycetaceae bacterium | reverse complement strand
GCCAAAAAGAATGACACCTTTTCTAGGAAAAGTTGTTTTAAAATAGCAACCCTGAAGCATTAACCCGCCTGAAGTAGGAAAACGAATCGAATCACAAGCAGCAGAAACATCACCTCTGGGAATAATAAAGAGGGGCTTTTCCTGAAAAATGCGAGCTACAAAATGAATGTAATTTTTAGTGATAACAATGTAAACAAGAATAAGCCCAGCCACACATAAAATGGGGCTAACCAGCAAAAACAACAAGCCTAACAGAATCATTTCCAAAGTAATCAACTCCAAAAACTAACTAGTTGTTAAATGCACTCACCACCAGCGATGTATTTTGTCCGCCAAAACCAAAACTATTGCTCAAACAATTCTTGGCCTTATGCTCCCGGGCCTTGTTAGGAATATAATCCAAATCACATTCAGGATCTGGGGTTTCATAATTCGTCGTGGGGGGAAGTATTCCTGTTCGCATCGCTTCAATGCAAGTGATTAATTCAACCGCCCCTGCTGCTGCTATCAAATGCCCCATCATGCTTTTAATACTGCTCACCGGAGTTTTATACGCCCTATCCCCAAACACCTTTTTTATCCCCAGCGTTTCCACCCGATCATTAACCTGCGTACTCGTTCCATGTGCATTAATATAACCAATATCTTCTATTGAAACACCACTATCCTTGATTGCACCTGCGATACAGGCAATTGCGCCCCGCCCTTCAGGATGACTATCCGTAACTCTGAAAGCATCTGCGGTTGAACAATACCCCGTTAGCTCTGCATGAATCTTGGCGCCACGCTTTTTAGCATGTTCAAGTTCTTCAATAACCAACATACCTGATCCTTCACCAAGAACAAAACCATCCCGGTTTAAATCAAATGGCTTGCTGGATTTAGTAGGATCGCCCTTGAAGGTCGAAAGTGCTGTAAGAAGGTTAAATCCCGTAACACCAAACGGATGTATCATGCTGTGCGAACCGCCTGTAAGCATAATATCCGCATCACCATGCCTGATAATTTCCAACGCTTCACCAATAGCCTGACTGCTGGCAGCGCAAGCGGTAAGGCAATTGAAGTTGGGGCCTTCAAGACAAAAATACTGGGCAAGATGCGCAGGAGTGGTGTGCAATTCTTGTTCTGCTTCATGCCCGCCATGAAAATGTTTAAGGCCTTCTGCTGCGAACTTAGCACAATCAAGGCTGCGTGTTTCCGAATTATAGGCACGGGCAATCATAGAAATCATATTGTTAAAATCTTGAATACCCTCACCGGAACCTAGGTAGACGCCAAACCGAGTGCGATCCACTTTTGCATTATCAAGCAGCCCCGCATCTTCCAATGCTTGTTGAGCCGCTGCTGCTGCAAAACAACTGTTAACGCCGCAATCTTTCCAAGGAGAGGCATCTTTGACATATTTCGCCAAATCGAAATTCTTAATTTCTGCAGCAAAGGTGGTGGGAAAGCTTTTAGCATTAAAACGCGTTATAGCACCAATGCCGCTTTTCCCTGCAATCAGGTTTTGAAACATCTCATGAATGGTTGTTCCAAGTGGCGTTACCACACCCATTCCAGTTATAACAATTCTTCTTCTCATTGATAAATCTCGATGCGTTTTCGGTCTGTATCAAAACAACCGCAATAGAATAAATCGGGTTTTAAATCCAACGGCGAATAACCACCGCTCCACATTGTCCAGTTTGGCACATGCTAACCTTTAAGACGCAATCTTTTTTAAGTTCACGAGAGGCCCTAAGTACATTCACCGGGCAATCGGGATCTATATTTTCATAATTCAATGTGCCAGGCACAACGCCCGTTTGAAATGCTTCTAAACTAGCAACCAACTCGACCAACCCACCCGCTGCACCCAGATTTCCGATTGCAGATTTGACTGCAATCACTTCTGGAGTTTTAGGTAATGCAGACCGAATGCCCTGCGCCTCAAGCCTGTCTGCTATTTTACAACCCACACCATGTGCGTTCACATGATCAATATCGGAGGCATCAATACCAGATTCGTTCATAGCTGCTTGAATAGCTCTAGCAACGCCAGAGCCATCTTTTTTCTGATCAAAAGCTGCACCAAACCCAAGGATTTCGGCATATATTTTTGCGCCCCGATTCTTGGCATGCTCTAACTCTTCAACTGCAAGCACCCCAGTGCCTTCGCCGATAACCATACCATCGCGATATTTATCAAAGGGCCTGCAAGCTTTTTCAGGATGTTCATTATTAGAGGAAAGCTCTTCAAACAAAGAATGCCTAGTCATGCTGAGAATATTAATTCTGCTCTCTGCGCCACCACTTAGGAAAAAGTCCCCACGATCTCTGCAAAGCAATCTGTAGGTTTCACCTAAGGCCAAAACACTTGCTACATCACTTTGAGTGATGGAATTATTAGGCCCTTGAGCATCATGAAGAATGGATACTTGGCAGGCAAGCATATTGGGAAGATACTTCAACATCCAGAGGGGTTGGATGACTTCGAGCCCTTTATGGCCCCAGACATCGAGATCGACCTTGATGGGATTACCCGAACTTGAAATAACAGCAGCATCAGCAAGTTCATTTAGTTCGCTAGCGATAAGGCCTGCACCAAAGATCACGCCAAAGCGGGTGCGATCGAGTTTTTCTTTCTCAACTTTGGAATCGTTAATGGCGCATTGAGCACCCGAAACCGCAAGCTGAATGGTTTTAGCCATCACTCGCAAGGCTTTACGATCTTTCTTATCGACATAATTTTTGGCATCAAAATCAGGTATGCAACCTGCAAAGCGAATCGGTAGGCCAGAGGCATCGAACGAGGTTATTCCCCGGACACCACTTTTACCCTCGATCAATGCTTTATGAAATGAAGGCCCATTAATTCCTAATGGAGTAAGAGCCCCAATACCGGTAATAACCGCTCTGCGCAAAGAAACAACCATGGCACCCCACCATTCTTGGGTTATTAAATCACACCCAAGGAAAAACAAACACCGAGGGCCCGTACCCTCAATTTAGCCAGGGCTATCCTTGCCAGTCTGAGAAGCAACTTTTGCTAATCCCAGAAGATACTTGAGCTCTCCTGAAAAAACAAAATTATGATCACCAAACATCTGTTTGGAGCGAGCCTGATCGAGGTGGGCGAAGAAAATTTCTGCCTCGGCAGTCTGAACCCCATCCACGAAAACTTTACCTAAAACGGAAGCGGCTTCCGGCCTCATCATAAGAATCTCGACCTGATAAATGAGCTGTTCACCAGCAAACATTTCTCGTTCGAAACGAGTTTTGGCAATTTTGGCAAGCACCACTTTCTCGCGAAATTGGTTGGCCTCACCCACCAGAATTCCACCTGTTTGCGCCAACCCCTCAATAATGAGGGCAGCAGGCATCACAGGGTAACCTGGGAAATGATCCCTAAAGTGGTCTTCCGCAGTGCTGAGATTCTTCACAGCCTTTGCGGACTTACCACTTTCGAATTCCAAAAACCTGTCAATCCAGATCCATCTCATAGATCAACTAACCTTGCCATGCAGTCAGGCGAAAATCAAAGCAGATACCTCGGATTTAACCGAAATAAGTGCCCTCTTAGCCGGACTTATTGTCAAATATTAATTCTTGCCCGCAGCCAACTTGCCTTCAATATAACGGGCAATAAGAGCAACGGTGAAAAGGTCGCTGAAATTGTTCACTTCAGGATTCTTTGCAAATTCTGTAAGGTCAGCAAAAGGCATCTTTTCCTTCAGCTCCTCGATACCCTTGGGGGTAACTTTGCCATTTTGCACGATATCTGGATCGCCCTGCAAAACCGCTTCAGGGAAAAGCTCATTACGGGGAATCTTAATTCCAAATTCCCTTTCCAATCGGAATACTATATCCAAATAGTCAATCGATTCTGCTCCTAAGTCGCCTTGAAGAGTTGAAGTGGGTTTCACTTCATCTTCTTCAACATTCAATGCTTCGATAAGGGTTGCAGATACCTTCGCGTAAATCTCTTCTTTAGTAGCCATAGCCTTTAAATCTCCAAAAAACTCGAAGAAACATAATGCAAACTGATAATTCCTTTGATCAAATAACCTCAACTTAAAATTTAAGCGAGCCTAGTTCTCAGAAAATACCACCTTGCCCATACCTTCATAAAACAAACTCAATACCATCCTTGGCTTATCCATTCCTAAATTATACTAAAAATTAACCTTAAACCTTGAAATAAACATCAACCCGACGCTGCTCCCAAACTTAAACCACCATCAACAGTGATCACTTGTCCAGTAATGTAGCTCGCATCAGGACTTGCCAAGAATAGCACAACCTTCGCAATATCCTCGGGTTGGCCATATCGTTTCATGGGAATAAACTTCTTAATCATATCCCCAGCTTTGTTTCTTACCGCAGCGCTCATGTCCGTTTCAATAAACCCTGGTGCTACCGCATTAACTGTAACACCTCGTGATGCAAGTTCAACCGCAAGTGATTTAGTGAAGGAATTTACCGCACCCTTAGAGGAAGCGTAATTTGTCTGCCCAGGGTTCACATAATCTGCTGCAACGCTCGATATATTAATGATTCTTCCAGATCGCTTGCGCATCATGGAAAAAGCAATTGCATGGCAGAAGTTAAAAGTGCCACCCAAATTCGTCTGGATCACTTTGCTCCACTGCTCAGGCTCTAGCCTAACGAACAAATCGTCATGAATCATGCCTGCGTTGTTCACCAGAATATCAACTCCACCCAAAGTCTTCTCAACTTCTTCGACCACTTCTTTGGTACGGGCGTATTCTGCAACATCAGCTTGTATCGCAATTGCGGTGCCGCCTTTCGACACAATTTCTGCAACTAAGCCATCCGCAGCTTCTTTGCTACCCTTATAGATGATCGCAACCTTGGCGCCCTGAAGGGCTAAACCCATGGCAATGGCTTTACCTATTCCCCTGCTTCCGCCAGTAACGATGGCTACCTTGTCTTTAAAAATCATCCTGTCATTCCTAATCGTAAGTTAGAGCCTATCATCCAGTCCAGTTATCATCGACATATCATCAAGAATTCATGCTTAGATAGCGATGTAATTCTTTATAATGCGCAATCATCTTCTCGTCGGTTTCTTTAAAGCTAATATTCTTGTCGCGCAGGTTGTAGCGGGCCAGAGTAATCCTAGCAGATACCGTGGATTGCCCTTCCATTTCGCCTTTACCTTTAAATACTGCTAACTCATCAGTTTTTTCGACCAACTCCACGGTAATCAGCATCTGCTTACCGGGTTCCATGAAATTACCATACTTAATATTCTTGGCTTCCCTAAGAACGATAACGCTGTGGGCGTAATCTTCGCTAATACGAAGAAACCAAGCCCCAGCTTCGACCAAGGTTTGCAGCATCAAAACACCAGGCATCACCGGGAAGGTTGGAAAATGGTCTGCCAAGTATTCTTCCCCGAGCGTTAAATTTTTTAACGCCTTAAGGCTAACCCCCGGTTGAACTTCGATAATCTTGTCAATCAGGTTAAAACGCATCCTGTTTCCATTCCTGAGAAAAACTTATTAACACCCTTAGTACAGGTAACCATACCCAACTTCAACTCTAACATGACTATAGTTGGCCCCCATCTCTCGGGCAAACTAAAAAACCTCTCACCCGTTCTTACCACTATCCGCAATCATATTTCTAATGGTCAATTCGTTAAAGCAAACAATACCTTACTCTTTTGTCTATTGTCATAAATTCAAGAATATTTATCAAACCGAAAAGGTTTATTAAACTGAACAATATAAACAAATGGGGCGCTTTGCACGAATCAACCTTACTTTAACGTTTTTTCTGATTGTACTCATTATAAGCTTAATCCCAAAGGGGCCGAATTAAACGAGTTGTGATTTAAAACCTTACAGTTTACATTTATCTTTTAAAAATATTGTTTATTTTTGGCCTATTTCGCCTAATTCATACGCTTATATAAAATATTGCTCTTTCTGTGACTCAAACTACTTGCAATTCTTTTTATTCCGTCTTAAATTAAGGAAGTTCCGCTGCTTTGTTTATTCGGCAACTGGGCGATGTCGGATTTACATTCGGCGGAACATCTTCAAAAACTCATAAAAAATTCTTAATCTAATTCACCACTTATTCTTCCACGAAGAAATCCGCTATCGGCTTTCGCTGTGTATGCAAATTCCAGTTGTTTAGTTGTCAGCATTTTTCCTTTCTGAAAATTACTATTCATTGCAGCTTCCAATACACCAGAGGTTAGCAACGTACGCTTGATCGGAATGGGGGATTCTTTTTTAGTAAACAACTTTTCGAGGTTATAAACTTGCGCATCAAAAAACTTGGCTCCGGGCGGCATGGGCAATCGAAACAAACATGATGAAGGCTTCTCTTGGCCCTTGATTTTCCCTGCAAAACAGAAATCTTGAATATGTCCATTCAACAATAGCACCGTGCCTTTGGTTCCATCCAGATACTCAATCAAAAAGGCAATCGGCTCAACCCGCGGCATGGTTAACGTTGTAACATTAGAAGTGTTGGTGCGGATATCTCCCGGGTTTAAAGTTTCACTTCGCGAAAGCGCAGCATCTAAAAGCTTCCAACTCCATCGACCCTCGTCGCCTGCATTCCAAACAGCATCCCCCCGAATGCACTGCACCGATTTCACTCCCGTCTCTCCACCTTTTCTTCGCTCCATCATAGTTTGCAATGCTTCTAAAGAATGCAGCCCATAAATTTCAATTCTGCCATAAGCTGCCAGTAATCCCTCTTCAATGGGGGCTTCAAGAGGTAACTCCAGCTGAGGCGTGCGCCATACAAAGGGCAAACTTGACCCCGCCATGAACGGAAATTTTAACTCCTCTGACCATCCGACCATTTTTTGCGCTTTTTCAAACTCAATTGAAAGGTGTTTATCATTAAATACGGGAACCGACTTACCCACCTCCTTGAATACCTTGACTACCTGCTCCATCATTTCGTAGCGGGGGTATAAAACCTGCCCCTTTTCGTTCTCAGGGTATTTCCCATGCTCGATGATGATCATAACGCCATCGACCGCCAGTTCGCCCTTGCTATCAAGCAGGGCCTCACGCACATTAGCCGCCAATTTAAACCCAAACTCCTTGGATAAAGGCACAGAAACATCGTTTTCAGGTTTTTGATCGGTAAAAACAGAATGAATGTAATGCTCGGGGAGATGATACTTCCCATCAAGGTAATATCCATGCAGGAATCTGCCTGCAATATGATACGAGTGCGAAAGCGGGTAATAAGTAGAACCAATCACCGCCAGGGGTTTGCGCCCTTTAATACTTAGTAGAACCGGTTTTGTTCGGGGGGAAGAATTGGGAGTTTGGCCATTTGCCCAAGCTGGAATCAAGGCACCAACAGTCCCCAGAAACAGCCTTCTACTTATTTGCTCCTGATTTTTCATTTCCAACCTCTTTCCTTAGTTTTCATGTATGCAATCAGCTTTTAATCCGATAAAATACCTTATACCAAGATTTAGATATCTCCCTACCTGGTATTAATTGATTTGTTTTGAAAAGGCATGCCGAGAATTTTAAGGAATAACACCCCAATGCCCGATAGAAGTTTTTCCAAACAAAAGCTCGATCTACTTTGCAGACGAAGCTTTTTAGGTTCTTCCGGCCTCGGGATTTTAGGCCTTTCCTTTCCCCAATGCTTATCTGCCGCTGCAACCGCAGGCAAAAACGTCAAAGCTAAAAACGTTCTTGTGATTTATGAGCAAGGTGGCCTTTCACATATGGATACTTGGGATCCAAAACCCGAAGCCATTAGCGAATACCGCAGCCCCTTCAAACCCATCAGCACTAATGTGCCCGGCATGCAGTTCACCGAACTACTCTCTAAGACTGCCAAAATCGCCAACAAACTTACCGTCGTTCGCTCCATGCATCACACCCGAGGCGGCGCAGATGCCCACCCCAACGGTACCCAATACGCCCTATCAGGATCTCATCCTGCAAACGCCGCGATATCCATGCCCGATATAGGCTCCATTGTTTCACACCTTTTAGGTAGCGGTTGCAAATACCTGCCGCCTTATATCATGGTGCCAGGCAACCACGAACAAGCAGCAGAAACGCGAGTTGGGTTTTTACCCGCTTCCACCAAAGTGTTTAAAACCGGTGGCAAAGATCTTTCCGATCCAAGCTGGAAAATCGATTCTCTACTTCCCCGCATCGAAAACCAGGGCGAACGGCTCTCTTCCAGAATGCAACTCAAAGACCGTATCGAAAAATCACCTGCATCTTCCGATGCCCCAGCAATGGATCGCTTCTTCGGCCAAGCATTCGATATGATTTCCAGCCCAAAAGTTTCTCAGGCTTTCAATGTTCAGAACGAACCCGAAAAAGTTCGCGAGGCCTATGGCAAAGGCCATCGTGGCGCTTGCTACCTCGTAGGTAGAAAACTTATCGAGGCGGGCGTTCGCTTTGTTACCGTAGATACCCGCTGGCCACTCACCAAAGAAACACCCCGTGGTGGCAACCTAAACTGGGATCACCATGATCATATCTACACCAACGAAACCTGTGAACTACCGGGTGCAACCGGGGCGGGTGCTGGGCGATATGGTATTGGCCATTGGGTGATGATGGGCAGTACAGATCAAGCTTTTTCTGCGCTCATCACCGATCTGGATGAACGCGGTTTACTTCAAGAAACTCTGGTTTGCTTTGTCAGTGAATTTGGCAGAACACCTAAAATCAACAAAGCCAAGGGACGCGACCATTGGACCCACGCCTACTCTATCGCTTTCGCAGGTGCGGGTGTTCCAGGTGGGCAAATCATCGGAAAAACTGACCGCGAAGGTGGCTATGTAGTCGAATCGGGTTACACACCCGAAGATTACGCATCCACCATTTACGAAAAGCTCGGACTCGATCGCAACAAACCCTTATACACCTCTGGTAACCGCCCCATTTTTTATGGCCATGCAGGCGAGCCGATCAAAGGTGTCTTTTAACTTTAATTAATAAGACTTCGCAAACACCACCCTCTGCTTAGAGGGATTGCCTGTCACCATGCACTTGCCCTCTTCCTTACCAAGGTTAAAGGGTATGCACCTGATGGTGGCTTTAGTTTCTTCTGCAATCTTATCTTCCGTTTCCTTGGTGCCATCCCAATGCGCTAGGAAGAAACCACCGGGGGCTTCAATCTTCTTTTTAAATTCTTCATACGAATCAATTTGATGCATGTTGGCATCTCGAAACGCCTTCGCCTTCTCGAACAACTTATTCTGAATTTCGCGAAGCAAGGCATCAATCCTAGAAGCTGCTTCAGCAAGGGGCACGCCCATCTGTTTGCCATCTTTGCCCGGTTGATCGCGCCTGGCAAGCACACAAGCATTAGAGGCAAGATCCTTGGGCCCAATTTCAACCCTTACAGGAACACCCTTTAATTCCCACTCATTGAATCTAAAACCAGGAGACTTTTCAAAATCTCGATCCACCTTCACCGTCATAGTTTCGTACCCATAAAATTCATCCCGAGGCAATGCAACTAAATCTGCTGCAAGTTTATCTGCCACTTCTGCGGTGGCTTTTTGCTCTTCAGGATTTTTCCCGATCGGGCAAATCACTACATGAATAGGTGCCAACCTTGGGGGCACAACCAATCCCTGGTCATCGCTATGAGTCATGATGAGCCCGCCAATCAAACGGGTGGAAACACCCCAACTCGTAGCCCACGCATATTCAAGCTTGCCTTCCTTGCTCTGGAATTGCACATTGAATGCCTTGGCAAAGTTCTGGCCCAAGAAATGGCTAGTCCCCGCCTGCAATGCTTTTCTATCCTGCATCATAGCTTCAATGCATAGCGTATAAACTGCACCAGGAAACTTCTGCCCTTCGCTTTTAGCACCTGTTAAAACGGGCATTGCCATCCATTCCTCTGCAAATTTCCGATAAACCTCGAGCATCTTGTGGGTTTCTTCCTCGGCTTCTGCTTCGGTTGCATGGGCGGTGTGCCCTTCCTGCCAAAGGAATTCTGCAGTTCGTAAAAATAACCTTGTGCGCATTTCCCAACGCACCACATTCGCCCACTGATTAATCAGCAAAGGCAAATCGCGGTAACTCTGAATCCAATTCTTGTAAGTGTGCCAAATAATCGTTTCAGAAGTGGGCCTTACGATCAGCTCTTCATCCAACTTTGCATCTGGATCAACTTCCACACCTTTTCCAGGAATCGCCTTTAATCGATAATGTGTGATGACTGCGCATTCCTTAGCAAACCCCTCTGCCATCTGTTCTTCCTTGGCGAGGAATGATTTGGGAATGAATAAGGGGAAGTAGGCGTTCACATGGCCTGTATCTTTAAACATTTTATCAAGTGCGCGTTGGATTCGTTCCCAGATAGCATAGCCATGGGGTTTGATAACCATGCAGCCACGAACTTCAGAATTTTCTGCCAGCCCTGCTCTGTTGACGATATCAAGGTACCACTGCGAATAATCCTGAGCACGCGAGCTAATTTTCTCTCCTGCCATGTCAATCCCCTGCTGTTGTTTTTGCCAATATTGAACTTTGGGGCATTATACGCATTTGCAAGGAAGTTGAAATCGAATCCTTTTGTTTGCGCTAAATTCATGCACCTTCATCGGGGATGGAAAAAGCTAATTCCATTACTCGTTCACCTTCTCCAGAATGCTTTTGATGGTGTTTTCAACCTCCGCAATTGTGCCAAAGGGCACTAGCATCCGAAAAGAATAATCCCCCGGATTCAACCCATCCTTATTCTGCAACCGATAGACACAATTCCACTTCACCACTTTATCATTGGGGAAATAAAATCTGCCATACCCAGGGCCAGTCATACCTTTGCTCTTCTTTTCCAAGGAAACCACGCCCATTGCATGCTTGCCGTCTTCAGTTGCAAACACCACTGGGAAAGGTTGTTCCCCCGATTGTTTATCCAAGGGCACCAACTTCTTTTGTTCGGGATTCCACCTTAAGAATTGCTGGAACTCCCAAGGCATGTAACCCGTTAGAGTTTCAAACTGCGCATAAGTATGCCCTTCTTTTTCAGGCACACTAAAAGTCACCCGGTAATCCAACACCTGCTCTAACCCCATGAAGCCAAACCGAACTTGTTTGTGCAAAAGATGATTGGAAAGCTCTGCGGTATTGTAAGCCAGATTACCCTGCGACTTCATCCCGGGCCTGATCCAGAACGCCATCTGATTTTTAGTTATAAGCTCATCGTTTTTCACTTCCAGGAACAACAGCTTGCTTGAAGACTTTTGCCCTTTGCCATCAAATTCAGACCCCGCCTCCGTAGGGTTAAACACTTCCGGGATAAACTTCTTCCCCATGTTTAAATTCGAAGCGGATTGCAACTGCCTGCCATGATCAAAACTATCGATGTATTCTTGCACCCGAAATTTGAAAGAGTGAATCGCACCCGCAACTCTGGAAGTGGTGGTGATGCTTGCTTCATCTTTGCCAATTTGCTTTTTTAAAACCGCATCGCCTGAAATTTCTGCAATAGCAAAAGTTAGAGTGCCAATAAAAACTACCAGTAAAACGGCTTTCATATTCGTCCCCAAAAAAGTAACTGGTAATACTATAGGCCCAAGAGTATCTTACATAATCTGAAGATATTTAGTTGGACTTAAAAACAAAGGAAACACCGATGAAGTTTGTACGCTTTGCACTCGCACTATTGCCTTTATTAGCACTCACATTTTCTACCCAAGCGTTTGAAGATGAAAAAGGCTGGGTCTCGCTATTCGATGGCAAAACCCTCAATGGCTGGCAAGCCAACGAAAAACCAGAATGCTTCCAAGTCAAGGAAGGCAATCTTTTCCTTCAAGGCGGCATGGCTCACCTCTTCTACATTGGCGAAGTGGAAAAACACGACTTCAAGAACTTCGAGTTCAAAGCCGAAGTTAAAACTGCACCCAGTGCCAACTCTGGTATTTTCTTCCACACCGAAAATCGTGGCAAAGGTGGTGTCAAAAAAGGTTACGAAGCACAGATCAACAACACCTTCGTCAAAGACCCACGCAAAACTGCAAGTCTGGTTGATGTCGAAGACCGGCTCGAATCCACCGTCAAGGATGATGAATGGTACCAATACTACATCATGGTCAAGGGAAAACAGATCGTGATCAAGATCAATGGCAAAACCATTGTTGACTACACGGAGATTGAAAAACCCGTGAGAAAAAAAGGCCGTGAAGAACGCGTGCTAACCCATGGCACATTCGCACTTCAAGCCCACGATGCAGAAAGCAAAACCTGGTTCCGTAACATCATGGTAAAGCCCCTGCCCTAATTATTCTTTCTTTAAAAAGCGAATACGGCTTTACATAATACATTTGTGCTTTAAAACGCAGGTGGAGTACTGGATTTGATTTTTACAAACCCACGATCGCTAAATCGTCTTCACATCATGCTTTCCAAGAATCATTACGGCCCATTACTCTGGCCCCACGATTTTGAGTCACAAAATTAACCGCCCATTGTGTCAATACCAGCAACCGGTTTTGAAAACCAACTAGCAAAAGGACATGGATGAACAACCACGCCATCCAAGCTAAAAAACCCGTCATCCCAAACCCTTTCACCTGCGCTATGGCACGTCCTCTGCCTATCGTTGCCATGCTTCCCTTGTCGAAGTAACTAAAAGGTGGCGGAGCGGGATTTCCATTCAATCGATTATGTAATAATTTACCAACATACTGAGCCTGTTGGGTTGCAACCGGAGCCACACCCGGAAGTGTTTGAGTTTCCCCTTGTGGAGTGAATGCAGCTAGATCACCAATGACAAAAATATTAGGATAGCCGGAAACCGAGCAATCCGCCCCAACTGGAATTCGTTGCCCCCGTGCAAGCGCAATTCCCGTGGATTGGGATATCGCAGCCCCTAACGGGTTTCCACTAACACCCGCAGCCCAAATTACGGTGTGGGTGGATAATTTTTCACCCGTGGAAAGTTCAACCTCATCCGCTGATACCGCTTTTACCTGAACCCCCATTCTAAGTTCCACTCCTAAGCGCTCAAGATCTTTACAGGCTTGAGCAGAAAGATCCTCTCGAAACATCGTAAGTGGCCTAGGTTGACCTTCCACAAGAATCACCCTTGCAGATTCAGGTTTAATATTTCGAAACTCGTTTCTCATCGAATGGTGGGCAAGTTCAGCTATTGCACCCGCCATCTCAACCCCAGTTGGTCCACCACCAACCACAACAAATGTAAGAAGACTCGCCTGTTCCTGAACATCGGCACTGCGCTCTGCTCGTTCGAATGAACGAAGGATGCGCCCACGAATCTTCAATGCATCGTCCAGACTTTTCAGTCCAACCGAATTATCTGCCCATTCTGGATGATTGAAATAACTTGTAACCGCCCCTGCAGCAACCACTAGCGTGTCAAATCCAAAACGGTCGCCATCCGTCAATACCACCTCTTGCTTTTTAACATCAACACTAGCAACTTCGCCCAGTATAGACCTGCAATTAGACTGATAGCGCACCAGTGTCCGCAAAGGCATGGCAATATTCGCAGGCGACAAACCACCCGTCGCAACTTGATAAAGCAATGGTTGAAACAGATGATGATTCGACCTATCAATTAAAAGAACCTCAACAGGTTCATAAGCAAGTTTTTTTACCAAAGTTAATCCGCCAAATCCTCCACCGATAACCACTACTTTATGCTTCTGAGACATAATGTTCCCCGATTTATTTTTTAAGGATGTTCAGACATTTATAACGGAATAGTTTTTAGTACAACAACATCCAAAAGAACCATACTCATACTAGTATCAGCACTTTAAAACGCCAGTTTTAAAATACTTTTTAAGCAAGTTTTGATTGTGAAAAGAATTGAAGAGGATTTGAAGAGAAGTGTACAAGCTTAAAAACTAGAATCATCAATCTTTGAAATAAGAATGGGCCGGGGAGAAACAATGCCTCCCCGAGCACCAATGCTTTTTTAACTATTCTTTCTTCTTGAAGATTTCCTTCATCAGTTCGCGGGACTTTTCACGGCCCGTCTTGTACTCTTCCAAATCAAGAAAACCATCTTTGTTAGTATCCATTGCTGCAAACATCTTGTCATGAAGTTCAGGCTTGCCAGCAAAAGCTTTCTTCAAGAAATCCTTGCCTGATTCTGCCATCTTTTCAGCCATGGCGTTTTGAGCTTTTTTGAACTCTTCCTTGCTTATTTTGCCATCGCCATTTTCATCCATTTTTTTGAAAGCCGCTTCAGGATCGCCTAAGCCACCCTTACCCTTGGTCTTCTTTTCATCTTGGGCAAAGCCCATTGCGGAAACAGCAAGAAACCCTGCTGCTACAAAACAAACCGTAGCTAATCTAAACATACCTATCCCCTTTAAAAGGTGAAACCAAATGTCAGGTTCACGCTAAACCTGATCCAAAGAAAACTCTCGATCTTGGTTAAATTAGTTCATGATTCTTAGCAAATCATTCATGAACAAGTATCCCAACTTTAATTCAACCAATATCTAGACATCCAAATGCCAAGTGTTATCTTACATTAACATTCCTTTTATTACCCTGCTATTTGGAGATTCTCAGATGCTTTTAACAATTACAACTCTAGGCCTTTTAAACTTAGCCATCGCCATCAACCCTGACGACTTCAAAACGCAGGAAATCGACCGCTCCCTTACCGTTGGATACGCAGTCATCCTCGAAGATATAAACGAAGATGGCAAAAAGGATATCGTCGTCGTCGATAGCAACCGCGTCATCTGGTTTGAAAATCCAAACTGGAAACTTCATACCATCATCACCGGCCAAACCAAACCCGATAATGTCTGCATTGCTGCCCACGATATCGATGGTGATGGCCATCTTGATCTGGTCATCGGCGCAGATTGGAAACCCTTCAACACCAAATCAGGTGGCACACTTCAATGGCTTAAGCGTGGCAAAAATCTTGATGAACCTTGGACCATGTTCCCCATCGCAGAAGAACCCACTGTTCACCGCATCCGCTTTGCCGACACCGATGGCGATGGAAAACCCGAACTTATCCTTGGACCACTCATGGGTAGAAACAGCACCAAAGAAAATAACTGGACCGATGGTTCCCCTGTTCGGTTGCTCGCCTACCACATTCCTGCAAACCCTATGAAGGATCGCTGGATGCCCGAAGTTCTTGATGAATCACTTCATGTGATGCATAACTTTGCACCCGTTCCCCGGGCAGGCACCAAAGCCATGGATTTCATCACCGCAACCTACGATGGTGTTCATAAAGTTTCCAAACTAAACGACAAATGGACCACCTCTAAACTCGGGGTTGGTAATCAGGAAAACCTCAAGTCCAACCGGGGCGCAAGCGAAATCAAGCAAGGCAAACTCGCTGATGGTTCGCCCTTTATTGCCACCATTGAACCTTGGCATGGCAACCAGGTTGTGGTTTACACCCAATCCAAACCAGGCGAACTCTGGAACCGCAAGGTGCTTGATGACCAACTTAAATGGGGCCATGCTGTTACCTGCGCAGATCTCGATGGCATGCCGGGTGATGAATTGATCATTGGTGTGCGCGATGAGCTTGCCAAGGAAAAGGGCAAGAAAAGTGGCGTACGAATTTACTCAACAAGTGATGGCAAAGGCGCTACTTGGACCCGCAATGATGTTGATGAAGCTGGCGTTGCGATTGAAGATCTTGCTGCTGCCGACTTAGATGGCGATGGCAAAATCGACATCGTTGCAGTTGGCAGAGCAACGAAAAATGTCCGCATCTATTGGAACAAGGGCAAGTAATATTTTACTGAGCGGCGGATGTTAATCCGCTGATGCGTGCGCCAACTAGAGTACAGTGATGGCCCTGTTCTAATGAGCTTCAGATATTAATCCGCAGCTCAGTAGAACAGGTTCTAAACAAATAACTTTCCCGACTTCTTCGTGGCCTTTTCTTAATTGGCTTTCGCAGTCTTCTTCTTGGCTGATGTCTTCATTGCAGCCTTTTTCGGCGCAACAGATTTCCTAGTGGGAGAAGAAACAAAGTGCTCGGCAACTTTTGCAGCAAGTTGGCGATCTGTCATCTTGTCAGCGGTTTCTAGCTCCACGAGAAGGCCACGGATTTTTTTGCTCTTCAGGCGCTTATGAAGCTGGCCTTTGGCTTCACATGGGCCGAGGATCAAAAGTGATTCTGCCCCCTTTAGGCCCACTATTACCTCGTCATAAAACTTCTGGAGCTGGCTGTCGAGTTTTCGTTCCAGCCTATCTTCTGCAACAAAGTCATTCCGGGTATACGAATGGTTGGCACCAGAACGACTAGGAGTTTCAACACCAGAGGCAATCTTCTTAATTTCCTTGCCTGCATCTTTGACCAAGACCAAAATGGCCTGCTTGTGATCAACCCACACACCTACTTTAATAGACATAGTTCGCGCCTTTCTCTGTCAGGAATGCTATGAATGGGCTTATTTATCGGATCACCTTGGCTATTTACAAATGTGGCCATTGCCCACTAATCCGCTTACGATAGCGGCTTGCCAAGCGCTGCGTAATGCCTAAACAGGCGTAAAAGACACTCTTATTATACCCTGTTCGATCGCCAAAGAATCAATGCCATGCGTTTTTTTATTATTTGATCAACCAAAGCGTGTGAAATTGATCGAAAGAAAGGTGGTGAATCTTGGCCAGCGGATCCGCACTATTTTCAAGTAACAGATAAGTTTGATCAGAACTAAGGAT
>CAJCCR010000234.1 GCA_903960945.1 uncultured Planctomycetaceae bacterium | reverse complement strand
GCACTAGGGTTTTGCTCGTTGAGTTCGGAGCGGAAATTTTTCTGCCAAGAGGGCGTGTGGGCAATCAGGCTGCCCAGCCTACCTGTGGGGGTGAAGCTAAGGGGTGAACCGTTGTGGGGGGTGCCGATGTAAACCACATGGGAAATGTTTGGATTAGGGTCAAAAAAAAGTGTCTTCCTTGCAAGCTCTAGTACCGTGGGTTTACCTTGAAGTTCATTGAAAGGTACCTTGCATAAACCGGAGTAAAGCTTGTCATCGCTATAAACAACTTGAAGCCTAGAGAGAAGGCCGCCCATGCTATGGCCTACAAGCACCATGCGCTTGAGGGCTGGGTTCTCGTTTTTTGGATCTAAGTGGTGGATTGTGCGGTGCAGGTTTTCGCGCAGATCTGTGCCGTTTAAAAGGATGGACCCAGCTGTTGGGTACATATAAAACCAGAACTGATAGCGTTCTTTGATGCCTGGGATTTGATCAAGTTCATTCATGGTTTCCATCCAAGTTGCGGGAGTGGAAAGCAAGCCGTGAACAAAGACAACAGGGATTTTATCGGGGTTGTATGGCTCTGCCATGTAGAGACCTTGGAATTTGGATTCTCGGTCGCCATCAAGGAAACCCATGATCCAAAGTTTCGAACTAAGATCTCTTTCGAGCATTTCCTGATAAGCAGCAGAAAAGTCGCCTGCCAGGGGGATTTCTTTCCCACTTACTTTAATGGTGCTGTAGGCTCTTGAGTTTACCACTTCAATCCTACAAAAACCTTTTTCAAGATCGTCATTAGGGAGCATAATAATGGTAGCACTCATTGGGTGCCCAAGATTGTGATAGATATCAAGAGGATCTGAGCTTGCATTTGCATCGGGGTGGAAGATGACGGGCAGGCCAGCGCCTTTTCTTACATAATAATTGGTCAAGTTATAGTTGGTATCGTTCTTTGGAACGGTGAGGTTTCGAAACAGGTGAATTCTGTTTGGGAATCCATGAGAGTAAACAGGGAAGGAGGGGATTTTTTCGTGAACGCTCCATTGCCCGTTCATTTGAAAACCCTTGTCTCTGGTGCCATCTTCCAAAACTCTTGCTAGGCAGGCTTGATAAATATCGGATGCTCTTTGTGTTTTTGGATTATCAAACCCCTCACGATCTAGGATTCGCCAAGCAAAGCAAGCAGCGTAGGCATAATATTCCACTGCGGAATAGATATCGGTGTTGTCTGTAAGATCTGCCTTTTCAAACGAAAGCTCCATCATCGATTCGAGGTCGGTGAGGTTCAGGTTTTTTTCTCTTAGGGCGCGTAACAACGATTGAGGGTTGGCTTCTGTAAGCCTTGAGGGTAATTTTTGCGCAAGCAAATATTGTTCGGTTTGTTGTGTCCAGCGAGAACTAGGCAAGGGGTAATAACTGAAAGAGCGTTTGCTTGAACTCCTACAACCAGCAGATAGCAAAAAGCTTAATAGCAGCAGAAATAGTACCGGAAATTTTCGCACCTGCACATGATTCACAAGCATGCCACCTTTGCTAAAAAGAACAATAAAACGATATACCGAGAGAGGAGAAGTTCGAGCAAGACCAAATTAGTAAAGGGCAGTAAGGTGGGGTTTTTGGTAGGGCCGTGGCAGGATGGGAAGCTTTGCTTTTGTTGTGGCTTGTTCAATCAATGCGAACAACTTCAAGATCGAGGTGGATCGACCTAGTTAAAAGTAGGGCCGTAAAGATTCGTAGGGTTAGCCCTGTTTGGGGAGATGCTTTTTTGCAAATGCGCGGTAGGCCTGCCAATCGATGGGGCTCATGGAATGTTTGCCCGCTCGGATGAAGTAGCCTAGGGTGCCTTCTGAGAGTTTTCCCACCTCGGGCATGTTGGGTGAGTCGAGTCCGGTTGCACCTAGGAATTTATAAGTTCCTTCTGCAGCTTTAAGTACCTCAAACTGCCCTTCGGGGTTGGCCCAAGTATCTTCGACAGCGTTGGTGAAAAGCACAGGGCGTGGTGCGCAGAGTGCGACTAGGCAATTCTGATCAAAGGGG
>CAJCCR010000233.1 GCA_903960945.1 uncultured Planctomycetaceae bacterium | reverse complement strand
TGCTCTAGATTGGCAAAAATTTAAAGGTGGGAAGGTTCAGATTTTTCAGTCGCATGGGGGGTCTGGCAGTCAGGCGCGCTCCATTGCGGATGGTTTGCCTGCTGATATCGCTTCTTTCGCACTTTTTACCGATATGGAAGCCATTGCTAAGAAAAAACTTCTCCATTCTGGTTGGGAAAAAACGAAAGGCGTGGTTTCTCCTCCTTGGGGCACCGCGATTGTTTTTCTCGTCCGTAAAGGTAATCCCAAAAAGATCATGGATTGGAATGATTTGGTTCAGCCAGGCATGGGCATTATTACCCCTAATCCAAAGATATCGGGCAACGGTAGATTGGTTTTCCTTAGTGCTTGGGGCTATATGTTGGAAAAGGGCCGTTCAGAATCTGAGGCTCGCGAATTCCTTAAAAACATCTACAAAAATGTTCCCGTAATGGATGGCTCTGCACGGGCTTCTCAAGTTACCTTTTTTCAAAAGAAAATTGGCGATGTTCAGCTTTCATTTGAAAGCGAAGCGCTCATGGCTGTGAAGGAATCCGAGGGCCAGCTCGAAATTGTCTACCCTTCCATAAGCATCAAGGTCGATCCCCCCATTGCGGTTGTAGATGCTAATGTAGATTCCAAGGGCACCAGAGATCTTGCTGAAATCTATCTTAACTTTTATTACGGTACTGAGGCTCAGCGTATCATTGCGACTAATGGCTACCGACCTTCCGATCCATCGATTGCCAAAGAATTTGAATCCAAGTTTCCACCCATGAAGCTTTTTGACCTTAGTGTGGTCGGAAATTCGTGGGCTGAAGTGCAGTCGGTTTTTTTTGGTGAAGATGGTATTTTCGATCAGGTGTTTAAGGCCATCCGCAATGAAGGCAAGCGCTAGTTTTTACAGACGTTTTTTTAGAGAAGAGTTTGGTGGCTTTTATGAAACCCAGCAAAGGTAGTCCACTTCCGGGCCTTAGTTTAAGCCTTGGGTACTCCGTTACTTACCTTAGCTTGCTCGTGCTTATTCCGCTTTCAGCTTGTTTCATCAAAGCAGCATCTCTCTCACCTGCCGAGTTTTGGAACATCGTCTGGAGCGAAAGAACCCGAGCCGCTTATTCCCTTACCTTCACCACTGCTTTTCTTGCTGCACTTATCAATGCCGTGATCGGGTTTCTCGTTGCCTGGGTTCTTGTTCGCTACGAATTCCCCTTTAAGCGATTTGTAGATGCCATGATCGATCTTCCATTGGCGCTTCCTACCGCAGTTGCAGGCTTGGTTTACTCAAGCCTTTATGTAGAAAGTGGCTGGCTAGGTCAGTATCTTGTGCCCCTTGGAATCAATGCTGCATATACAAAATTCGCTATTGTCTGGGTTCTTGTTTTTACTGGATTTCCGTTTGTGGTTCGTACCGTGCAACCCGTGTTGGAAGAGATCGAGCCCGAAGTTGAAGAAGCTGCATCTATATTGGGTGCTAGTCGCCTTCAGATTTTTCTGCGCATTTTGTTGCCCACGGTTTTTCCTGCAATACTCTCTGGTTTTGCGCAGGCCTTTGCAAGAGGTTTGGGCGAGTATGGTTCGGTTATATTTGTTTCTAGTAATATCCCCTACAAAACAGAACTTGCGCCTGTTCTTATCGTAACCCGGCTCGAGGAAATGGCTTTCCCAGAAGCTACCGCAATTGCCACCATCTTGTTGATTGCCTCGTTTCTCCTCCTTGCATTCATTAATACCATTGAAATCTGGAGCAAGCGCCTTGGCAAATAATCCGACCAACATTGTTCCACTGAAAAAGAAAAGGCCCGAAGATCCTCTTTGGCTTCGATACCTTCTTACTATTCTTGCTTTGGGTGTCGTGACCCTTATCATCGGCATACCTGTATTCCATGTGTTTTTCAGAGCGTTTGAAAAAGGACCCATGGTCTATCTCGATAACCTTTTTGGTAATCCCAATACCAGGCATTCCATTCTCCTCACACTTTCTATTGCACCAAGGGTTGTTTTCCTTAGCGTTATCTTTGGCGTTGCTGCTGCTTGGGCCATTGCCCGTTTTCGCTTCCCCGGTAGAACCATTCTTCTTACTCTCATGGATTTGCCACTTGCTGTTTCGCCAGTTGTTGCGGGGCTTGTTTTTGTTCTAATGTTTGGCATGCAGGGGTGGATGGGTGATTGGCTTTCAAAGAACAATATGCAAATTCTATTTGGTACCCCTGCCCTGGTGCTTGCAACTTGCTTTGTAACTCTTCCTTATGTTGTCCGCGAACTTATCCCTGTTCTTGAAGCTTATGGCGAAGAAGAAGAACTTGCTGCGGTAAGCTTGGGTGCGAACGGTTGGCAGATGTTCTGGCGTATTACCGTGCCCAACATTCGCCTTGCGCTTGTTTATGGAATCATTCTTTGCAATGCCCGTGCGATGGGAGAATTTGGTGCCGTCTATGTTGTTTCGGGTAGGATTTCAGGCTTAAACGATACCATGCCATTGCGTGTTGAAAAGTTGTTTCAGGAATACGATATGCCTGCAGCATTTGCACTTGCTTCGGTGCTTACCTTCCTAGCGTTGATCACCCTCGGGGTTAAAACTTATCTTGAAAAGAATATAGTGCATCAGCAATCCGATGCGGGGGAAAAGTCATGAGCATTTCTGTTAAAAATGTCAGTAAAAAGTTTGGCGGCTTCAACGCACTCGATAAAGTCAGCCTTCATATTCCAGATGGCAACTTAGTCGCATTACTTGGCCCTTCAGGCTCTGGTAAAACAACTCTCCTTCGCATCATCGCTGGCCTTGAAAACCCCGATGAAGGCTCGGTGCTTTATCGAGATGAAGAAATTACTTCAAAATCCGCCAAGGATCGCAATGTTGGTTTTGTCTTTCAGCATTATGCCTTGTTTAGGCATCTCACCGTTTTTGATAACATCGGCTTTGGTTTGAGTGTACGGGGTGTTGCGAAAGATAAAATATCCTTGCGTGTCAAAGAATTACTCCACCTCATCCGGCTTGAAGGGCTTGAAAACAGGTACCCTTCCCAGCTTTCAGGTGGACAAAGGCAGCGTGTTGCCCTTGCACGTGCACTTGCCGCCCAGCCCAAAGTACTTTTGCTGGATGAACCCTTTGGCGCTCTCGATGCCAAGGTTCGTTTAGAATTGCGCGAATGGCTCCGCAGGCTTCATGACGAAATCCATGTCACCAGCGTTTTTGTGACTCACGATCAGGAAGAAGCTTTTGCAGTTGCAGATACTGTTGTCGTTATGCGCAGTGGAAAAATCGAACAAATTGGAACTCCTACCGAAGTATTTGAAAACCCAGCCAATGCCTTCGTTATGGATTTTCTCGGGCAGGTTAATGTGTTTGAAGGCATCATTGCAGATGGCTTACCTAAAATAACAGGATATAGTGCTTTAAAGGGGCCGCCCCAAAAAGATTTCTGTTCCAATACTATTTATGTAAGGCCCTACGAGCTTGATATAGAAATCACGCCATCTGCTGGTGATTCTCTACCTGCCAAAGTATTTCACATTAATCCTGCAGGTCCAGTAGTCAGGATTCATCTTCAAGATTTGGATTCTACAGCGCGTGTCTTTGTTGAAGTTAACTTTGCGAAATTCAAAGAGCTTAATGTCGCTGCAGGGCAAGTTGTTTATATTCAACCAAAACGACTCCGAATATTTGCCCCCGATTACATGATCTAAGCTTTTTGCTTTTATTTTTCTATTACGTTTTCTTTTGCTCTCTTTTTCTTTCTTTTTCTTCCCCCAACTCCCAACCCTCTTCCCTTCGGGAAAAGGGCCATTC
>CAJCCR010000232.1 GCA_903960945.1 uncultured Planctomycetaceae bacterium | reverse complement strand
ATGTCTAGAACCAAGTTCACGAATAAGTTTACGGGTTTCGCGAATCTGGGTTGGGTCCAACCCTGCAGTGGGTTCATCCAGAATTAGCACCGCGGGGTCTGCAAGTAAAGAATCAGCCAACCCCACACGCTGCCTATACCCTTTGGAAAGAGTGCCAATAATCTGGCTCCGAACTTCACCAAGCCAACAACGATTCAAGCATTCATCAACGCGTTTTGCTCTTTGGCTACCATGGATACCTTTGATACCCGCCCTGAAGGTGAGGTATTCAACAACGCGCATTTCTGGATAGAGGGGGCAACTTTCGGGCATATAGCCAATGCGCTTACGGACTGCGACGGGATCCCAAAAAACATCAATACCATCGATGGTAACCTGACCCGAGGTAGCGGTAAGAAATCCAGCAAGGATACGCATGGTGGTAGATTTGCCTGCGCCATTGGGGCCAAGGAATCCGACAACCTGACCTTTCAGAACATCGAAAGAAACACCGCCCACTGCGAGGAAATCGCCGTAGTACTTGGTGAGATTTTTAACATGAATCATAAGGCATCACCTTCCAGTCAACAAAAAGCCGGTTATCAAGTGGCCAACATCTTTAAAATTAATCGATCTTGATGGATAGATCAAGGAGTTCACACCAGAGAAGCAAATGATAAACAAGGAAACATGTTATTCTGCAGCAACCAAAGTTCTGTTACCAGCAGAATAGCTTCTTTTTTTAGCAACGAATTGCGACTGGAGTTCTTTAAGATCTGCGGCCAATAGATTGGAATCATTCTTAGAAAAGTCGGCTTGTCCAAATCGGACAGCATAAAAGGCGTGGGCAATTTTTTCGGGAATCATCACTAACCGAGGTTCCAATTGCAAATGAAGTAATTCCATTTTCAACTTATCTGCAAACTCGAGGGGAGTCTCGCCGGGGGCGGGAGACATACGCAGTTGCATCAATGCGAAAACTTTCAGCTTATCATAGGTGATTCTTACAGGGTTTTGCCCCACGTATCTTAACGATCCGATTCCAGCTATAAGCTTGGGAATCCCCAAAACCAATCCCACTCCAGCAAAAAGGGTAAACCCGATCCCGAGAAAAATTTTGGGCAGGGATGCGATCAGTTTTTGCAGATTGGTGTTGCTCATTTCAGGAAAAAGCCTGTACCAGAACTCGGCTTGTTGGTCGGCATTGTAATCAACGATCATATCGCGCCAGAAAGCCTTAGCTCGATCGACCCATTCAGCAATCATCCGCAAGAATGAGAATTTCTGATTTTCAAGGAGTTCGGTATCAGGAGTAGGATCAAGAGTGAGCCAGTCAAAAATCGGCCTACCTGAAACTTTATCTTGCCTAAAAGTACCATCACTGGAAAGTTGGGGAACAAGAACTTCGACCCAGCTATGAGCCTGATTATTACGAATAACATAAGAACCATTGTCAGAATAATTACAACCACGAAACCCTTTGATAACCCGTGAAGGAATTCCAAGGGAACGAAGCATCAAAACCAAGCCGGACGCATAGCGTTCGCAATGCCCTTTTTTAACATTTAAAAGAAAATCCACGACAGGATCAACATTGGGATTAACACGTTTAATCTCGAGAGTATAAGTAAAATCACCGCTTTGAGAAAGGTAGCTGGAAAGGGCTCGCGCAACCACTTCGCGATAAGTACTTTCAATTGAAGGCCTGCCCTGCTCACGAACAGAACCCTTGGGAAAAGTAACCTTTTGCAAGCCATAACGTGGATCTTCCTTGATAGAGCCGAGAACGCCGAGCGTCCACTCTTCAAGTGCACCAATCCTAGGGGTGATAAGGTCTCCGAGAAATTCGTTATCGAGAGTAGCAACGCTTCGTTCGCCTTGGTTTCTGGAAGGGACAACCTGCTTGTACCCTATGGGTTGTCTGATTTTAGAGACAGCCATGGAATATTGAACCGTACTGCCTTGCTCGTAAAAAAAAGACATATCTTGATAAGGAGGATCAATAACCACGGGTAGGCGTGCATCAGGATCACTGTAATTAAAACGAATAGGGTCAGCAAGAAACAAGCCACCGACTTTTCTTGGGGTTAGTTCATAATGAAGGATCAATTGCTCGGGGCCAAAGTAAGGTAACTTTTTCTGAATTACTTTTGGAACAGGTTTTCGCATGACCCTTCGATTCCAAACACCATTATCATAATGCTCAAGCACCGCACCGCGCCAGCGTTGATCAAAGGCTAATCCTGAATAAGGCTTATCATTCATATCGGTTACCGAAACCGTCATTGCGATATCTTCATTAAGTTCGATTTCGCCCGTCTTATTTAAATTCATTTGCTCTGCAAAACCAGTAACCCCTGCGCCCCCTACATTCCGGATTTGGCCAAACCTAAGCAAAGGGTTCCAAGAGGCTGAATCGGTTCTAGGGGTGACGAGAAAAATCCCAACACTAAAAACCCCAAGCACCAAAGTCCAACCAATGCTTGGAAACAGACCCATGCTTCGAAGAGAAGGCCTAGATTCCAAGGGGTTGGTGGAAAGTTCTACCTCGCCCCGAGTGGCTTGATAGCGCTTTAGTATCCAGACCAGTGAGAAAAGGTAAGAGGAAAAAAGGAACGCAAAAATAGTGCCCGTAGTTAAAACACAAGCAAGGCTGACTTGCAACATACCCATACCCTGAAGAATCCAAAAATCTCTTCTGCCCTTGGGTCCGAAAAGCCTGAGCATAACTAAGAAAGCAAGAATGGGACCAACGAAAGGAACCAGAGCAGTAGGCATGGGCAACGATTGCGGAGTGCCGGCATCTCTTGAGATCTTGGAAAAGACCCACAAACAGCCCAGCACGGAAATAAGAACGCCCAAGAAATTAGAGACCGAAGTCGCTAAAATTCTACGCCCCTTGCTTACATACGAAATCCAAAGGAAGGCATAAAACAGAGGCAAAAACATAATCAAGCCGGGCACAAAAGCCATTTCGGATTCCAACAAGCAAGTTGTGGAAAGCGCCAATGCAAGATGGCCCAGAAAATGCAATTGTGGGTCTAACTCTGAATAAGACTTTTCATCAAGGGTATTAATATCCATGATCAGGCTTCCCCCATAAGGGAAGGAGGCTCGTAGAAACCTTTTTCATGAGCAGTTTTTGCATCAAGAAATGGCGCTAATCTATCTTTCAATGGCTCAAATGAATCTGAACTATTAATTCGCCTTAGAGCTAAAGTTGCTGGGGGCAGGGTTAATTTTTCTATTTCGGTTGCGGCCTTGGTACAAGCATTGCGGTATTCCAACACGCTTGTGCAAGCATTAGCCGGTGCGAGAAACTGCAACACTTTTACACCAAAGGCATAATCTGCCCGCTCATCAAAAAGAGCAACTTCCGCAGCCAGCACCAAAACAACCATTCTGTTTCCACGAACTCTGCAATAATCATGCACCACTGTTGCAGCAAAACTAATAAAGGATTCAAGCTCGTTGTTGTTGCCTATGCCAAGATCAAGTATAAGCAGCAAATCATCACCGGGAAAATCTTCCAATTCGCGAACCATAAGTTCGCCCCGCCTAGCAGAGGTGCGCCAATGAATGGCACGTGGACTATCCCCTTGCCTGTAAATCCTTAAGCCGTGAAATTCTTCCTGCGCAAGTGCATGGAATCGTGCAATATTACCCGTATCGTCAAGGGCGGAAAGCTTAGCAATGAAATTTTCCAATGAACTCGGCCTGGATAAGCCCAGTTTGGGAAGAACGAGAACTTCATCGTTTGCCTCGGCCCAGATGCGCTTCTGCACCAAACCAAAGGGGTAACTACCCCTTAATTCCAACTTGGCAAGTTTCAGATTACCCCTGTGCAAAGGAAGAATTCGGGACTGCAGATAATACCTTGCATATGCCCCAAGCGAAGGAATGGCCCAACCCTTTCCCCGATCGCTCGAAGCATCAAGGAGATACCAAGGTGGTATTATTTTGTTTTTAACATTATTGACTTCGATCTGATAAATGCCAGGAACCCCGGCATAAAGCTGATCCGGGAAATAGCGTTTGACGGTGACATACCTAAGGCGCCTAGAGGCAAACACCGCATTAAAAAACAGAGCTAGTAATAAAAAATAGCCCATTAAAGATAGAAGGTTGATGCTTTTATAGACACCAATAAAAACCACCAAAGCAGAAAAGAGTGAGAATATTTTGCCTAGAGGCAAAAGAGCCCTCTTGCGCGGTTTGATCTCTTTAACCAATGCGTTTCTATCTTGCTCAAAAGAAGCAGTGGCTGAATCCACCATGAGTTATTCCGGAACTACCAAACGATCAAGGATATCGCCCAAAATCTGCTCCGCAACCCGGATCGCCCCGGAGCCACCCGCAGACCTTGGCATGATTCGATGCGCCAACACATGCTTTGCCAGATTTTTAACATCGTCTGGAACCACAAAGCCCCTGCCTCGCATCAGAGCAATCGCCTGTGATGCACGATAAAGACCCAGAGCAGACCGAGTGCTGGCACCCAACAAAATATCGGCATGCCTGCGGGTAGCATCAATCAAACTCAAAAGATAATCTGCTATGCTATCTTCAACTATTACCTTGCAAACCATGGCTTGGATAGCGACAAGGTCTTCACTAGAAAGCACGGATTTCAAAGCATCGACAGGTTCGCCACTACGGTGTCCAACCAAGATTTTCTTTTCAGAAGCCCTGTCAGGATAACCTACGGAAAGCCGGATCATGAAACGATCCATCTGGCTTTCGGGCAAGGGATAAGTGCCTTCAAACTCGCGAGGGTTTTGAGTAGCAAGCACAAAAAAAGGTGGCCCTAATGGGCGCGTTTTTCCATCAATCGATACCTGACGATCGCTCATCGCTTCAAGTAATGCGGACTGGGTTCGGGGGCTGGATCGGTTGATTTCATCCGCAAGAATGATTTGCGAAAATATGGGGCCCGGTTGAAATACGAAAGCTCCGGTGCTTTGCTGATATACACTAGTTCCCAACAAATCGCTGGGCAACAAATCGGGAGTGAATTGAATACGATTAAAAGAACAAGAAAGACTTTTTGCAATCGACCGGGCAAGAAGTGTTTTACCAATGCCTGGCACATCTTCCACCAGCAAATGGCCTTCCGCAAGAAGGGCAACTATTGCCAGCTGAACGACCTCTGATTTCCCCAGCAAAGCGGAGGAAACATTATCGCAAACGCGGTTGATTGAATCTACAACACCAGAATCAACCTCAAAAGGCTGCATCGGCTGTTTTTTTTCTCTGCTCTCCATTGCTTCCTTTACCGCTATATTCATCAAATAATCCTAATATCTTTCAGAATGAATCCCACCAGATTAGTAGACATTACTCCTTCAATAATTGATACTAAAAAGCAGATAATTGATGATTCTTCATAATTCGTTAACGACAAGCAAAGTAGTAAACCTGACCCGAATCCAAAAGCGCAAACTCTGGCCTATCCATCAAAACAGGATCAGAAACACCCTCCAACCTGATTACCCGTGCCTGAAAAAGCTTTTTTAAACCATCATGAAAAGATGGGCAATCTAAATAGGAATAAGCATTCTGCAACATCTCAAATAACTCTGGAAGCGGGCACTTCCCAGAATCCAACTCGCCCCTACGCCATTGCAAATATCGTACTACCTCAATCGACCCAGGAACTTCTTTCAGCAAACCCGGGGGTACCAAAGGGCCAGCTTGTTCGAGCCGGTCCAACGCATCTAGAATTCGCTTTTCAAGCGATTCAATTTTCAGAGTCCACTGGCTAGCCTCTTGCAAAAGTTTTTCAGATATTTCTTCAAGCCTTTCTTGCATTCGCACCACCCCGACCGCAGTGGCTTCTTTTTCCTTCTTCAACAAACTCAACGCCTCATCCAAAGCGCGCACCGGGGATTCTCTTTCATGCAGGAAACGAATGCCCTTTGCGGTAATTTT
>CAJCCR010000231.1 GCA_903960945.1 uncultured Planctomycetaceae bacterium | reverse complement strand
CACCGTTAAACTTAGGTGCATAAGCAAAGAAGTTATTAAGGGGCGATGTGGTATTAACTCCGGTAGCGGCGCCAGCATAAACAGTAACGCGAGGTCCTCCGGTAGCACCGGCGCCAACGATGATATCATCAAAACCATCATTATTCGTATCGCCAGCAGCGATATAAACACCCCCCGTAAAAGTGGGTTGATTAAAAGCATAGAACTGTGCAATAGGTTGTGGGTTGACACTCCAATCACCCGTTGAAGAATCATTGATAAGGGTAAATACTTTGATATGGGGAGAACCACTTGGGCCAGCAGCAGTAATGATATCCTGATTGCCATCGCCATTGACATCACCAAGAGCAACGCGAACCCCGCCTGTGAAGCTTGAACTATAAGCAAAGAAGGATAAATATTGCGGTCCATTACCCAAAGTATCAGTATTACTAAAAGTAATTGTCACGAGTGGGCCGCCACCAGAATCTGCACCCACTGCGGTATAATCATTCAAGGATCCCTGCCCGACAACAATAGGTTGGGCAGTCGAGGGAGTAAGCCTGGCTTCAAGGCTAAGGAGTTCAAGCTTAGTGGAAGCGTTTTTAGGGTTTGCCTTCTTGGAATTGAAGAGCTTATTTAAAAATTTACGCATCTTAATACTCCCATAACTTAAACATCAAATAATGCTGACCGATGTTGTGAAACAAAAACGAACACCGGGTTGCTAATGAATGATCGGCAAATGGGGGAGATAATTTGAATGAATAACTTAAGAAATAATTTTTATTTGGGAAATAAAGTGAGAGAGCTAAAAGGAATAGAGTGCAACTTCCGCAAACTAATCAAATTGACATGAATTGGTAAAATGGGGTGATATATCCTGAATTGCCCAAATTACAAAAGCAACACACGGAATTTATGACTCACGCATCCTTCCGTGCCATACAAGCCTGAAGTGCAAGCGAAGGAAGAATTAGTGAAAGGTAAACGGAGAGTTGAAAAACCGTCGCCCACACTTCCAGCTCTTAAGCCCCGAAGGGGTGAAATGAGATAGCCCGGGGTGAAGCGAAGCGCAACCCCGGGTAATCATCCCCCATCAAAAAAGCCCTGTAGGGGCGCAATGGCCGGCAAACAACACCTTTCATCCCTTCAGGACTTGGTTTTTTTTACTGTTACCCAGGGCGTTGCCCTGGGCTATCTCATTGGGCCCCTTCAGGGCAATTGCACCTGCAATGCATCCATTTACTTGCACTGTTGTAATGAGGGGCGGATGAGAATCTTCCATCGCCCACGCTTCCAGCTCTTAAGCCCCGAAGGGGTGAAATGAGATAGCCCGGGGTGAAGCGAAGCGCAACCCCGGGTAATAATCCCCCATCAAAAAAGCCCTGAAGGGGCGCAATGGCCGGCGAACAACACCTTTCGTCCCTTCAGGACTTGGTTTTTTTTACTGTTACCCAGGGCGTTGCCCTGGGCTATCTCATTTAGCCCCTTCAGGGCAATTGCACCTGCAATGCATCCATTTACTTGCACTATTGTAATGAGGGGCGAATGAAAATCTTCCATCGCCCACACTTCGGGCTCTGTAAAAAAGAAACCCATGGAGTTTAAATCCATGGGTTTAAAAACGAAGCTTAGGCAAAGCTTACAACTTTATTAGAGAATACATCAAGGAACTTGGGGATCGGAAGAGATATCGCCAGATTGGGGAGTTTCCGAATAGTAGAAATTTTCACTGGAGATATTCGAATTAAAGGTAGCAACACTACCATCTGCCATTGCCATATTGATGGCACCACCCATGCCATGCAATTTTAGCGGGTGAGATGTAGTGGCAGTTTTGTTGAATTCAGGAGCCATATGGCATTGGCAATTCCAATTCTGGGTTTGCAAAGCTGGGTTGGTGGTCCAACCTGCGCTGGGACCAGACAAATTGACATAACCAAAACGAGCCCAATAAGAACTGGAATAAGTGGAGGTAGCTAATACAGGAATTGGGTTGGCAGCATTATCATAACTAGTAACAACGGGTGGGGTGCCATAAGCCCAAAGGCCAGCACCTTCGGTAGGAAGACCCGTAGCACGGGAAGCAACAGCATAGCGTTCACCCAAAATAGTCGTGTGGGAAAGGCCATCCATTATACCAGTAAACGTAATACCTTTGTCGCCAAAGACTTGGAAATTTGCAGAGTAACTTGTAAGGCCCCAAGAAGTTCCAGTTGCAGTTTTGGCCCAGTTTGGCCAAGGATTGGTGAGACCTCCTGCAATCCAAATTGGCACAGTGGCAGGCAGGGTATAGACACCATTATTGGCGGACCAAGTGGGATCAAGCGGGTTGTTCAAACCCTTAATCACGGCGCTACGGCCTACATCTTTGCCTAATTTAAAAACTGCTTCCTGTTCGATATAAGGCAAAAGATTAAAGAATAAGGAAGCTTGGCCGCCACCCCCTGCTCCAGATCCTGCAACCTGAGTACCTACCACGCCATACATTGGTGGTGTGATTTGGAATTGATCATGGCAATTATGAACCGCAAGTGCCAATTGTTTTAGGTTGTTCTTGGATTGGGCTTTGGCTGCTGCTTCACGCACTTTTTGCACAGCAGGCAATAATAAACCAATCAAGATAGCAATAATAGCGATAACAACTAACAACTCAATCAAGGTGAATGCTTTTTTGGAAGCAAAATGCTTGGTAAGCATAGGTAAAAACTCCATTTAAAAGGCAGTATCAAATACGATTAATGTTACAAAAAGATAGTTTTACAGGGTTGCGAACTGGGGATTAAGGCATCCAATGCCTAGCCAGAACGAGTGGAACGGACACGCCGCCACGAAGAATTATTTGGTTCAGGTAAACCCTTGACCAAAAACGACAGGACTCGTTGCCAAGCGGATGGCAAAGAAAGGCTTCGAAGATAGTGCAGAAATACACATGAGCCAAAAATCCTGTTGAATGAAACTTAGAAATTATTCTAAGTAGATGCATTGTAAATGTCAAGAAGGAAACGAATGGGTAGGGCGACAGATGCGATGAAGATCTCGTGAATCCCAAAAGCATCTTTTTAAAAGAACACTAGAGAACTCAGCTAGATCTGCCGTTACAATTAACCCATATTCAACAACCTAAAGGGGCATTACCATGGATCGCAGGTCTTTTGTTGGAACCGTAACAGCAAGTTTGGCTGCAACTACAAACACTTTAACTGCGCAGGAAAAAAAGCCCCGCATTCTTATTGTTGCAGGGCCATCTTCGCATCCACCGGGCACACATGAAGTTCCAGCTGGTGCAAGGCTAATGAAGCATTGCCTAGAGAATATCACGAACTCCGCACCCATCAACGCTGATGTTGTTTCGAAATGGCCGGAAGACCCTGCAATGCTTGCATCGTATTCAAGCCTCGTGTTCATAGGGGATGTTTTCCCACCGATGAAAATGCCAGAGCCTTCGAAAATCCTGAAGGATATAGGAGCCATGATGGATCGAGGCTGTGGGATTGTCTGCGTGCATTACGCAACCGGATTAACTGCAAAGGATGTCGCAGACGATGGCGACCACCCGTTACTACAATGGATGGGGGGCTATTTTGCAACAGGGTGCAAGCATCATAAAAGCATTGCTCGCATTTTCCCAAAATCAACCATCACGCCCGCAGCGATGGACCACCCGATCAACCGAGGTTGGAAAGAATACACCATCAATGATGAACCGTACATCAACAATTATTTTAGCAAGGATGGCAACAAGCTTGCTGCCAATGTAACTGCAATCGCAACCGCAATGCTGCCCCCAGAAAAACCAAGTGCGGAAGTGGTTGCTTGGGCAACGCAAAGAAAAGATGGTGGGCGCGGATTTGCAATCGTGATGCCACACTTCTTCCGCAATTGGAAAGAAGAAGACATGCGCAAGTGCATCCTTAATGGGATCGTCTGGAGTGCTGGCGCTGAAATCCCCAAGGATGGCATCATCACAAAGCTGGATGACTTAGGGCAATTCAAACCCGATGCGGTGGAACCCAAAGGGCGCGAACCAAAACCCACCACCACGAAGTAGTGAATCTACTTTGATTTAATTACAGGGATGGGGGCATTAGCGCCTGGTAATACAGGTGCGCTTCCTGTTCCTGCCAATTCTCCGAATGCGATTTCCTTGACAAAATAATCCTTCTCGTTGGGAACTGTCTCCCACATCATGCCATCTTT
>CAJCCR010000230.1 GCA_903960945.1 uncultured Planctomycetaceae bacterium | reverse complement strand
CCAGCGAATCCTTTCAGATGATCAGGGAACCTTGGGAAACCTGATGCGCTCTTTTAACCGAATGACCGAAAGGCTTGAAGATAAAGTTAGCAAACTGGAAGAGGATAGGCAGCAGTTGCGAACTATTTTGAGTGGTATGGTTGAAGGTGTGGTTGCCCTCGATGCTAATCAGAGGGTTCTATTTGTAAATGATCGCGCCCTAATCTTGTTGGATTTACAATCTCATGCCTTGGAGGGTAAAAGGCTTTGGGAATTAGTAAGAAATCGAGAGATGATGGATTTGGTGGAAGAAGCATTAAGGCAGCCCGAACCTAAACGCACAGAATTGACCTTTGCAACTTCTGGAAATCGCAGCCTAACTTTGCACGCAGCCCGATTGCCAGGGAATCCTACCCGCGGAGCTGTTTTGGTGCTACATGATACAACCGAATTAAGAAGGCTAGAAAGGCTTAGGCAGGAATTTGTTGCAAATGTTTCCCATGAATTGAAGACTCCGCTTGCGGTGATCAAAGTTTGTGCAGAAACACTTCTAGATGGTGCGGTGGAAGATTGTGAAAACCGGATGCGTTTTCTAGAACAAATCCTCGAGCAATCCGAACGCTTGAATAATCTAATCATGGATTTACTCAGCATCGCAAGAATCGAAGCAGAGACGGAATTATTTGACTTTATCTGGGTCCCCGTTCGGGAAGTGGTAGAGCAGTGCGTCAATAGGCATCGAGATCGTGCAATGCAGCGTTCGATTTCTATGAATGCTTTTCCAATGGAAGGCAGCCTTCATCCGGATCAAGATTTGGAATGTTTGGTGGACGAAGAAGCCTTTGTGCAAATACTAGATAACCTCGTTGATAATGCAGTGAAATATACCCCAGAGCATGGCGTTATCAATGTGCAATGGGGCCTCGAGAATAAATATGTAATTATCCAAGTCTTAGATAACGGGATTGGAATTCCTGAAGCCGACCTGCCTAGGATTTTTGAACGATTCTATCGTGTTGATAAAGCACGTTCCCGTGAGGTTGGCGGAACAGGCCTTGGGCTTTCGATTGTGAAACATCTCGTGCAGGCGATGAAAGGCAGCATTTCAGCAAACAGCCAAGTAGGTAAAGGCACTACTTTTACCGTGCGTTTGCCTTATGCCAAAGATTAAACAGTTGCTTTACTTGCCAGAAAATAAGATTTTTCTGGTGTAAAGGCTTTCCCCAACTAAAGCATACAAAGTGCTTTTGTCAGATCCCGCAAATGCGATTGAACTGGCAAACCTAGGGAAATCTGGTTGCAATAAAACACCGCACAACCGCCCAGTTGGATCAAATACCTGTACCCCAAGAGAAGTTGCAGCATAAATCCGATTCGCCTTATCGAGCGTCATGCCCGGTACAGATCCGGTAACTCCTGCGAGAGGTTTTCTGGGTGCAACATATCGATCCTTGGCTGTTATATCACCGTTTTGCTCTATGCGAAAAGTGAAAATCGATCTCCCATCTGCACTGCCTGCAAACAAAGTTGTTTCATCATTGGAAACCGCCAAGGATATGACTGTATCTCCGGTGTTAACTTTCTTTTTGGCACCTGATTTATCAAAAAGATAAATCGTTTTTTCAGTAGGTGCTGCTCCGTAGCACTTACCTTGTTTTAAGCTGCAAAGGGCGACACAATCCAGCCCTTCGATAAGCATGGAAGCTTTGGCGTTGCCCGAAGCTGCGTAAAGAATATTAGAACCACTGGCAAGAAAAATGCCCCCCTGAGAGTCAATGGCCAAGGCCTTTGCTGGTGCATCAGTCACTACTTCAATGGTTTTGCCTGTGGAATCAAGCTTTAAGATTGATTTAGATTTGGTGCTAGCAAGGAATAAAGCCCCTTGAGAATCAGAAGCGATAGCGGAAAATTCCCCAGCAAGATTACTGGTTGTTTTAGTCCAGTTTTCGGAGGGAACTAGAATTTGGCTAAGAGGGATATCTTGAGAATATCCCCAAGTGGTACAAACAAGAATTAGAAAGCAAGAAAGAAACCTGTTCATAAGTGATTCCTTTGGAAGGTAGAAGGAAGATTATTCGCGCCAAAGCCAGCGTAGGGACTCTGGAAGAATGACGCCACCATGTTTGCCATTGTGACCGCCATCCCCTTCAACATAGACAAAATCGTATTTTGCGAATTTGAGTGCAGCCGCCATGGATCGGTTGGCGAGGGGCCAGTGGCCATGAAGATTATCGAGATCGTTGCTACCATCTTGCAGGAAGATGCGGATAGGTTTCTTTTCGGTCTTGCGAATCATGCCTGGGTAAACATCGCCTCCGCGGATATTGGTGAAGCTGCCAACATGGCTTAAAACTTTGCCAAACAAATCGGGTCGTTCCCAAGCAGCGGTGAATGCACAAATGCCACCACTGCTGATCCCGCAAAGGGCCCTGCCTGCAGGATCTTTACGGACATTATATTTCTTCTCGATTTCGGGCAGGATTTCTTTTTCAAGGAAGGTTGCATATTGATCAGAGGGTGTATCGTATTCGAAGCTGCGGTTGCTGCGGCCTTTTTCTTTGGGGTTGGCAGAGGGGACAGTGCCCGGATTTAAAAACACGCCAATCGTTACTGGCATTTCTTTCTTGTGAATCAGGTTGTCAAAAACAACCGTGGCTCGGAACTGGCCCTTCTCGTTGGCATAGCTGCTGCCATCTTGGAATATCATAACCGCAGCCGGGGTTTTGCCATCGTATTGTGCGGGTACATAAATCAACATTTCGCGAACAGTACCTGGGAAGATATTGCTCTTCCACTCAGATTTTTCAATTTTACCCTTGGGAGTGCTGGGGTTTGGCTGGGAATCGATGCCAAGAACATAATCATCTGCTGCAAAGGTGAAGCTACAGAAAAGACCTAAAAAGCAGGCGTAAGGTAAAAACCGGTTCATTGAGAAATTCTCCTTCTACAGTAGTTTTAATGCAAATAACGATCATAAATGGCTTTAGGGTATTAGGTAAAGAAAATTCGAGACTGGAAAACAGAATCATAACATCACAATTCCTTCATCGTTTCTTCACAATTAATCCTTAGTATAACCCTTCTAGTAGATTAAGTATGACGAGTATTTTCAAGCAAGGATACGTTACAGATGGCAACTACCTCTTACGCTGCGATTTTAACTGAAAGAAATCTGAACGGTAGAGAGCTTACGCCCCAAAACAATAGTTCCCCCAAGTATCAAATTAAAAATTTGAACTTCTGGTATGGTGACCATCAAGCATTGTTCAACATTGATTTTTTGATTCCAGAAAGATCGGTAACCGCTCTTATTGGCCCTTCGGGTTGTGGAAAATCAACCTTTCTTCGTTGCTTGAATCGAATGAATGATCTAGTGGAAGGCACCAGGCACACAGGTTCAATTTTACTCGACAATGAAGATATTTACCGCCGTTCACTTAACATGGTTGACCTTCGCAGAAGAGTAGGCATGGTGTTTCAAAAGTCGAATCCCTTTCCTAAGTCGATATTTGAAAATGTAGTGTATGGGCCAAGGGTTGCAGGGATTAGCAACAGTGCGGTACTGCAAGAGATTTGCGAGCGTTGTTTGAAAAACGCAGCGTTATGGGATGAAGTCAAAGATAGGTTGAATCAGTCTGCATTAAACCTTTCAGGCGGTCAGGCCCAAAGACTTTGTATTGCCCGGGCCCTTGCTACCGACCCAGAAGTAATTCTCCTTGATGAGCCAGCAAGTGCTCTCGACCCCGCTTCCACTGCGCGCATCGAAGATCTTGTTTTTGAACTCAAACGCGATTACACCATCGTCATCGTCACGCATAATATGCAGCAAGCAGCGCGAGTATCTGATCAAACAGCTTTCTTTTTTCAAGGTAAAGTAATTGAAGTCGGGCCGACAGATCATCTTTACACGAGGCCCCAGGTCAAACAAACTGAAGATTACATCACAGGTAGGTTTGGTTAATCAACACAGGGATTCCAACGAATATGTCAAAGCATCTTGAACGCGATTTGGACGACCTACAAAAAGATATCATGGGCCTTGCAAGCCTTGTGGAACAGGCTTTTTCTCTTAGTATCATCGCACTTCGCGATCGTAACCCAGATATTGCACGGGATGTAATCCAGGGTGATGTGCAGATTGATACGGAAGAAAACCAGATCAACGAAGATTGCCTTAAAATCTTGGCTCTTCATCAGCCAGTTGCGGGCGACCTGCGCAGATGCACCGCTGCCATGATGATTATCACCGACCTCGAGCGCATGGGCGATCTTGCTGAAGAAATCAGTGAGCGCGCAATTCAACTTTGTGCCCCGCCTTTTTTCCCGATCCCCGAGGGTTTGCAACGAATGGTGGACATGACCACCATCATGGTTAGACAAAGCCTTGATGCGTTTGTTAATCTTGATGTAAAGCAGGCCCTCATGGTCGTGCGAATGGATGATGAAGTTGATCGTTACAACAATCAGATCATCCAAGAAATCATCAAACTGATGACCGAATCAACATCGAATATTCAACATGGGTTATCCATGTTTTCAGCAGTCAGACATATCGAAAGAATCGCAGATCATGCAACCAACATTGCAGAAGATGTGATTTATCTCGTCGAGGGTGAGATTGTCAGGCACCGTGTCCAAGAATTGGAGGGATAATTATGATTTCTGAGGTAACTCCTATGAAAGATGCAAAAAAACAAGTCCCACTGAAAGCAGCACCAGCACCGAAGGTGAAAAACGGGATCAAAGTGCTTATCATCGAAGATGAAAAAGCATTGGTCGATGCTCTTGTATATAACCTTGATCGCGAAGGTTATGAAGTGACCGTGGCTCACGATGGGCAGGATGGACTTCGTAAAGCCCAAGCAATTCCAGATATCATTTTGCTTGATATCATGCTTCCAGGAATTAACGGTATCGAAATACTTAGGGAACTTCGGGGCAACGAAAAAACCAAGTCTATCCCTGTTATCGTCGTCTCTGCCAAATCCGAGGAAACCGACCAAGTGGTGGGGTTCTCGATGGGTGCGGATGATTATGTCACCAAACCTTTCAGCGTCAAAATTCTATTGCAACGAATCAATGCGTTGCAACGTAGAGCAGAAGTTCCTGTGAAAGAGGGACAGGGACCTAGTGAATTGATCGAGCATAAGCAGGTAAAAGTGGATATGGTTAAACATCGTGCATTTATTCTGGATGAAGAACTCGATCTGACCCCAACGGAATTCCGATTGCTTGAATGCCTACTGCGAAGTCCGGGCAGGGCTTTTTCGCGCCAGCATTTGATGGATTGTGCAATTGGCGAAGGCGCCATTGTTCTCGAAAGAACCATCGATGTGCATATCAAAACCCTGCGTAAAAAACTTGGTTCCATGGATATGATTGAAACTGTTCGTGGCTTGGGTTATCGCTTTAAAGAATAATCATCTGTTTATATTGCGCATCATGAATGTTTTTTCATTCGTGATGCGTTTTTCATTTCTATCACAGTAAGCGCTTGTATCGTATTGTTTTTCTTCATCGCCTCTTCATGATAAAAACACGGATTATTCTCACTTCGCTCTCTGTAAATACTTGCCGAAAAGTTATGATAAGTTCAAATTCGTTTCTGCTTATTATGGAGAATAAATGCAGACTTGCTTGGATGCCTTGATTATTTCTGATATTCATCTTGGCAGTGACAATTGCCAAGCCAAAGATCTGGTTGTCTTTCTTGAACAGATTCGTTGTGGTGTCATTCAAACTTCCAGAATTATACTTAATGGCGATGTGTTCGATTCCTTTGATTTTCGCAGGCTTAAAAAAAATCATTGGAAAGTGCTTTCACTTATCCGCAAACTTTCCGATCACATTGATATCACTTGGATCCATGGGAATCATGATGGATCGTTGGAATTCATCTCCCATCTTTTAGGTGTTAATGTTGAACATCAATATGAGTTTGAAAGTGGTGGAAAAAGAATTCTTGCATTGCATGGTCATATCTTTGATGAATTCATTGATAAGCATCCTTGGTTGACTATGTTTGCAGATTGCTTTTATTGTCTTTTACAAAAAATAGATTCCTCCCACACCTTTGCCAAGTTTGCCAAGAGTGGTAGCAAAACCTTCCTTCGTTGTGCGGAAAAAATTGAACAAGGTGCGGTAAATCTGGCGCGTAAACTGGGTTGCCATTCTGTTTGTTGTGGCCACACCCATCATGCGATCGAAAAAACAAACCACGATGTTATGTATTACAATAGTGGTTGCTGGACCGAAACGAATCCTACTTACTTGACAGTCATTAATGGCGAAATTAAAGTTGAAACCTATAAACCCGAGGAAGCCGAAATAATAGTGATGGCCCTTGTACAGCAAGAGGTTGTTTAAAGGTGCAAGTTGGTGTATTCGTGGTAACTGGTTTTATTAGTCATGCCTAGCATGGAACCCAAACAAAGATGTTGATTCAAACCAGCAATAGTTCTGAGCGTGAGTTTTTATTCCCGAGGGTAAAAGCTCAGTGCGATTTGCTTTCTGCGCAAAGTGATTTGATTTCACCTGCCCATTTAGATGGTAGCGAGCGTTTATTTCAAGCCATTGTTTCTCAACATATCCCTGGTGTTGAGCTTGGGGTAATCGTTATATGTACAGGCAATTCCAGACGAAGTATGCTTGCTGCAATCATGGGGAATATCGCAGCAGCCTACCATGGTATTTCTGAACTACGCTTTTATTCAGGTGGAACAAATTCCAGTGCATTCAATCCTAGGACCATTCGAACGCTTAAAGAAGTCGGGGTTGTAATTGAACCAACAAAAGAAAATGCAACCATGGGTAATGCAGGTGAGGTTAATCCTGTTTACATGGTGAGTTGGGGTAATCTTCCCCGCATGGGTGTTAATCGCTTTGAAATCAAGGAGTTCTCAAAGATTTATAGCGACCCTCATAACCCTGATAAAGAGTATATTGCTTTGTTGGTTTGTGATGAAGCTGATGCCTCGTGCCCAAATGTTCGGGGCGCTTCCCAGCGAATTGCGATGCCTTTCCAAGATCCAAAAGCATTCGATGGTTCCGAACTCGAATCAGCTAAATACTCTGAACGAAGAGACGAAATCGGTAGAATCATGCTTTCAATTGTGCTTAAAGCAAAGCGTCATCTTGCTGCTAATAAATGCTAACTCGTCTGCTTAAGCTCTTCGATCTGTTTGCAGATTGCATTCCAAAGATCGAGCCTTGCTTGTAAAGAATTTCTAGCACTTTGTAATGCTTCTTCTTCTTTCTTTTTACTGCCGCCACAGGCTTTGTCGAGCATCGAAATTGCCATCGGGCCATGCTCATCACCATCCAGTTCGATATGTCGATTTAGGTAATAGGTGAGGATGGAATAGCTGATATTAAATTGATTAGCAGTCTTGTCGAGGATTTTGAGGAAAAGATCGGGAAGCAAATCTTCCCTACCTAGAGTGAAGGCTGCAGCAACGGAGTGCAACGCACCAGACTTTGCTAGGTTTATGGTTTGGGTTACAAAAGGAATGATGGAGGGTGGGGAATGCGATTTTAGTAGGGCCTCTTCAAAAGGAGTGCCTGCGCGCAGTAAAATAATAAATTCATTGATGGCTTTGGTATCTGCATGCATCTCTTGCATGGCTTTAAGATAAAGTTCGAAATGGCTAAGGTAGCCGCCTATACCATCTTCATCGCTTTCCTCGCCCAGAACAATTTCGTTGATAAGTCTGCGTATTAAAGGGTCGGGAGAGGGCACCCAAGGTATTTCCATGCAAGTGAGTTTGATTTGTAGCGCTTTTAAAAGGGATTGAAAATCCCAAACACACCAAACATGGTGCTGCATGAAAATACAAATAGCTTTAGGGGAATCAAGCAGTTGGTATAGCCTGTGGTTCACTAGTTGGTGTCGTAGGGAATCTAATTGGGAGTCATTGTGCCAGTTCATTTTGAACCTCAGCGAAAAAGATAGAGCCTATAATATCAATAATCAATATAGGGTGTGGATTTCAAGGTTTGGGCGGAGATTTGTCGCGTAAATATGCGAATAGGTCTGCAATATCCTGATCTGAAAGGGTATCCAAGATGTTTTCAGGCATGATCGATTTGGGGGAACTCGTCATAGTTTCAATCTTATCCTTGGCCAGAACCAAGCGTTGATTCTTGGTATCGAGCAATGTAAGTGAGCTTGAGTTTTCTTCTGCAAGAAGCCCGGTGAGTGTTCTGCCATCTTTCGTCTCGATTACTTGCGCAACAAATTCAGGCCTGATATGCGCACTCGGGTCGACAACATGGGTAATGAGAGGAAGCAGCGATTGACGGTCTGCAGTAGTTAAATCTGGCCCTACTTTATTACCCTGACCAAAGAGCATATGGCAGTTGGCGCATTGCTTTTGGAAATGCAACTTACCTTTATCGATGTCTGGTTTCGTACGACTGATAATAAGGTTGACATAGCTGATTCTGGCTATTTTTTCGCCAGGGCTAGGGGGCGACACTTTTCCATAATGCTTCGTAAGAAGCCCAATCAGCTTTTCTTCTTTGTGCGAAGCCATGGCGCGCGCAAGATCGATGCTAATATCGGTTTTAGGGATTTTCCCCGAATCAACACGCTGCATTAAGAGAAGCGAAAAGGAGGGTCTTTGAGATAGCAGTCCCAAAGATTTCGATTTTAAGCTACCGGGAAGAGTGGGATATAGATCCAAAAGCTTGAGGGCGACTGTGTCGTCCGCACTTGATTGCATTGCGTTGATTGCAGCTAAGCGAACATTGTCGGGGGTATTAGGCTCGAGTGCTTTTAGGAAGGTGGGCAGGTGGTTTGCATCAGAAAGTTGCCCAAGAAGTTCGATGGCAAAGATTCGATCGGATGTAGGTAGTGTGGTGCTTGCAGCATTGTTGGATATTTCGTTGAGTGCTTTAGGGTCGCCCAGCCGAAAAGCCAGGCGTAGGAGTTCCTTGCTTTTCGGGTTTTTGTCTCGCAGTAGCGCAAGAGGCTTTTCCAAAGGGGTGGGCACCAGTGCCAACCTTCGTCCTTCCAAGGCTTTTTCGATTCCCGCTAGTACTTTCTTTTGATCTTCATCACTTGGAGCCAAGGTTAGTAATTGTGCGCAGGCATTCCAATCGGGCTCGGTTCCTTCGTTGACCCAGCGCCTAGCGATGCGTTCCAAAAGGTTTTGCTTAACCATTACTTTCTGCCAAAAGGCTGGGTCCTTAAACCAATCGAGGATGAGTGCTCGACCTCGGATAGATTGATCTTCGACGGCCCACCATAGAAGCATGGGTATGTAAAGATCTTGAATATATTGATCTTGAGAGTAAAGTGCTTTGGTGATTTGAAGGGCGGCATCATATTGCAACCTTCGAGCAGAGCAGGCGAGTTGGGAGGCAACGGTTGGACTGTTTTCTGTTCGTGCCATTTCCACCAACCTAGCAACAGCAACGGGTGAAAGCGCGCGTTTGTCAGCCAGCAGCCTTACTGCCCATTCGCGCACCGCAGGCGTAGGGTGATCAAGTAATTCTTGCAAGAAGGCTGGGTCTGCATTTTGTGCACCAGCGAGGGTCCAAAGGGCTTCGAGCGCTAATGTTCCCTTATTAGATTGAGCGATTTTCTTTAAAGGTTCTGAACTTTTAGAGTCTTTTCTTTCTGCAAGAAGCCTTCGTGCTTCTCTGCTGTACCATACATTTTTATGCGAAAGAAGGGAGATAAGTTCAGAGCTAGATTTTTGAGAAAGATCGAACTCTGGGATTTCTTTGAAACCCTTGGGTACGATCTTGTAGATTCTGCCATTGGTGCGATCCCAGTTATCAACGGGGTCTAGATGGGCAGCGCGTTTGTCGTGCCAGTCTGCAACATAAACTGCGCCTTCAGGGCCTTGAAAGCAATCGACTGGCCTGAACCAAGGATCGTTTGCGATGAGGAAGTCACCTCCAAATTGCCCAGCAAAGGTTGAGCCTCGGGCTTCAATTTCATGGTAGTAAAGTGTGTTAGAAAGAAGGTTTCCCGCAATATATCGATTGCGATATTCAGGCGGATAAAGGTCTGCCTGGTAAACGATACCGCCATTGGTGACATGCCCACCTTTGAAGTTTTTGAAAGGTATATGTTCAAAGTAACCATAGGTATGAGGGTTGTGAAGCGGGCCATGCTTGGAAAAACCTTTGACATAATAAGCGCCCTGAACTTGATGAAGCATTGCGACATTGCCGTAATTAGTGCCAGCGATGATCTGACCATTTTTGTCGAAATCGAGGCCCCAAGTATTGCCCCCGCCTTCCGAGAAGAGTTCGAATTCTTTGGTGGTGGGGTGATAGCGCCAGATGCCCTGCTGAAATTCATGACCTCTGATTTTAGCTGTTACAGTGCTGCCTTGGGCGCCATAAAGCCAGCCATCTGGGCCCCATTGAAGCGAGTTTGCATAGGCATGGGAATCTTCCATGCCAAAACCTTCTAGAAGGACTTGGGGATCGCCATCGGGAATGTCATCATGGTTTTTATCTGGGTAGAAAAGCAGGTAGGGGGGTTGCACCACAAAAAGTCCATCATGGCCCCAAACCATACCCGAAGCGAGGTTCAGGCCTGTGACAAAATCTTTTGATTTTCGAAACAAGCCGTTCTCGTCTCGATCATAAAGAATGGTTATTTTATCTGCACCCTTGGGTCCTTTAGGAGGTGCCTCGGGCACACGATCCCAAATGGTGCGCAGATACTGATCCTGCTTCACAGCCTTAAGGCCCGCAGGATTAGGATATTGAAGATATTGTAATACCCACAAGCGCCCTTTAGGATCGAAAAACATACTGAGCGGCTGGCGCACTTGGGGTTCGCTTGCAACTAATCGCACCTCCATCCCTGGAGGCACTTGCATTTTTTCCATTGCCTGTTTGGGAGATAAACCCTGTGCCGGTAGTTGGCTCACAACTATTAGGCCCAAGGCAAGGCTCAGCAAGTTTTTCTTAGTCATTAAGTCACTCTTTCATTTGCTGTTTTTAGGCTTCTGCAGCCCAAAGCCCACTCGGCCAACAACGGCCCTGCACCGAAGAAAGTATCTTTTTAACTTCTGCTAATAATATCGGATCTGGTCCACTCTCCAGAGCTTTAAGGTTTATTTTCAGCTCACTTAGCTTTGACATCCCAACCAAGGTTGTTGCAACTTTTTCCTGCTGCAGCATCCATTGCATTGCCAATAAGGAAAGATCGCTGCCCTGAGATTTGCAATACTGCGCAGCTTTCATTGCAGCTTGTTTTACTTCCTCAGGGGCGGGATGCCAGGCGGGCGGGTTTAATGTTAATGCACCCATAGCCAAGGGGCTGGCGTTTATTATGCCTGTTCCTCTGCGTTCTGCAATTGGTACCAACTCGGTTAGCATCGATTGATCCAGCAAAGTGCAATGGCAATAGCTAATGCAGACATCCAAGGCGCAAGCCTCGAGCGCTTTTTTCAGGCAACCCAGAGGGTATCCTGTCATACCGATGAACCTGCATTTTCCTTGTTTCTTAAGCTTTTGTAATGCTTCGTAGGTTTCGGTGAAGACCATATCGAGGTCTGCTTCGAATTCGATATCATGCGCCTGAAATATATCCACATGATCGGTTTGAAGCCTTTGCAGAGATTCCTCCATACTTTTCACAATAAAGTCAGCTTTGAAATTGAAATCAGTTTGAGTGATTCTGCCACACTTGGTCGCGAGAATCACTTTTTCTCGAACGCCTTTCAAGGTCCGTCCCAAAACTTCTTCCCCAAGTTTAATGCCATAATAAGGGCTGGTATCGAAGAGATTGATTCCCTCATCAATTGCTTGATGTACGGTTTGGGTGCATTCAGTTTCCGTGAAAGGGCCATAGATGCCACCTAGAGGGGCGGCCCCAAAACCGATGATTGAAACTTGGAGTCCGGTTTTACCTAAAGTTCGATATCGCATGGTCATGAAAAATAGCCCCTGATAATAGGTTGCGCACTGGAATAATAATCGATAGCCTAATTGCTATTAGAATCGATAAAATGGTTTGATGCCATAGGTAGGGGCAGATCTTGCGGTTTTCTTGCACGAATAATTTGAAGAGGTAGCTGGTGATACTATTAATTCTTTTTTTGCCTGTTGCGATCTACCTGATTTGGGTGGGCGGTATCAGCCGTCAAAGTAAACCTTCGGTCATAGGTGGGTCTTGGGATTTTGTTTCCTTGATGTTTGCTGGTTCAGGCTTTGTGTTGGCAGGATTACCTTCAATTATCACTTCAATTTATGAAACTTGGCGCAGGTATTGGTTGACAGGTGAGGGCCCCATTCCTTTTGCATCACTTGAAGGTTCGAGATGGTTTTGGATTGCCATTTGGATGATTTATTTTGTCATGGTAATTAGTCTTTCTGCGATTTTCATTTATCGCAAACGTTGTTGGACCTGTTTTTATAATGTTGAATCTGGAGCATTTGAATCTGCAGTTGCAGATGCTTTGGTGCAATCTGGCTTTCAGTATCGTAAATTCGGAAATTTATACATTCTTCATAATGCAGAAGAGGGTGCGGAAGAAAGAATGGAAGTGGAAGTTTTCTCTTTCTTAAGGCATGGCACAATCTTTTTTAATAAACCTGAAAGCTTGTTATCAAAGCACTTGATCTCTTTGATTTCTCAAGAGTTGATAAACACCTACACTCCTCATCATTGGGGTGGTCTATTACTGATGTTTCTGGGTTTTTTCGTGATGTTTCTTACCGTGATAGGCCAATTGGCTACAGCAATTCTCGCAAGATAAATTTAAACTCTGAGTATCTTTATTTAGCCTTCAGGGGCTTTAGTATTTGTGCAGCAGATTGAATTGGATTGGTGTTAATGCCACGCCAAGGCCCTGCGTTTACCATGCCTTCAGGTAAAGGGGAATTGTTAGCAGGTGGGATCAAAAGATTAGGCCCGTTGTTAGGCGTGGTTGTTTTGTCCTGAGAAGAAGGAGTTGGCGCAGGTGGTGGTGGAATCAAGGTGCCTTCTTTGATTGGCGGCGGTAGAGGTGTCGGCGCAGGCGTAGGAGCAGGCAAGGGGGTTGGCGCGGGGGGATTCGGCATCGGAGTCGGGAGGGGTGTTGGCGCAGGCGCAGGCAAGGGCGTTGGCGCAGTATTCGTGTTGGGTATGGGGGCGTATACTGGTTCTCTCATTGGATTAGGCAGTGGAACATTCGAAGTCACTGGCGCGGGGTTGGATAACCCGGGCGTAGGAATGATCATGGTGGAAGTTGGTGGTATGGTTTGAGTTTCTACTGAGGGGGCTTTACGAAGATAAGCAGGTGGTAGCTTTAGGGTAAAATCTTTTTCTGCTTCGAAAAGTCTGCCATCATCCAGTTTAAAATGCACGATAACACGGAGTTTGTCGGAGTTGGGCCATAGTTTCCATTGCATGGTAAGGGCATAGCCTGTGGTAAGAAGGCCATTGCGCCATGATTTGCTGAGTTCATCGTTGGAAACCTGCCAAGTAGAAAGAGGAGTCTTCAACCCTTCAGTGGAGATTTCGATGACTTGAATTAAAACGCTTCCTGGAACTTTCACCACATGGCTTTCAGCATCTTTGGGCTCAATAATTACTTGAAGAGCTTCTTCGCCTGTTTGGCCATCGAGGTCAACACCCCCAGTTTGTCGGCCTAGGGTGATGTTTTTTAAGGGGTAAACTTTGTTAAGGGGGTCGTATGGGGTTCCGGGAGGAACTTCGCCCCTAGTAGCGTGCAGTTCCATTTCCATGGCTTTGTTGTAAGTTTTAGAGCGATAGAGTTCGTTCTTAAGATAATCGATATCGTTATCGCGTGCGCGAAGTTCGGATTCAAGCTTATGATTAGGAGATTTGCAGCCTGCAATGAATGTGCAGAGCAGGAAGAGAGAACAGAAATAAGGATAACAGCGTGTCATTACTCAAAACTTCCGGGTGCGGTTTAACCACACACCCGGGAGTTTGCCATGGGATTTATTCCTTGGCGGCTTGGCCGGGTGTCATACGCTCTAACACATTATCGATGAGGCCATATTCCTTGGCTTCCTGAGCACTCATAAAGTTGTCGCGATCGGTATCGCGTTCAACCTTTTCGAAGGGTTGCCCAGTTAGCTGTTGGAGCAGCTCGTTCATCTTCCTTTTCGTGCGCAACAAGTGTTTGGTTCGGATTTCAATATCCGTTGCAGGGCCCCTTGCCCCCCCAAGTACTTGATGAATCATCACTTCAGCATGAGGCAGTGCGTTACGCTTGCCTTTGGTACCAGCGGCAAGAAGGGTTGCGCCCATACTTGCAGCCATACCGATACAATAAGTCGCTACATCGCAGGTGATGTAACGCATGGTGTCAAAAACACCCATACCTGCGGTAACCGAGCCGCCTGGTGAGTTAATGTAAAGATGAATATCCGCCTTTGGATCATCAAACTGCAGGAATAACATTTGAGCAACTACTAGGTTTGCGCTGTAATCATCAATTTCCCCTTGGAGGAAAATGATTCGATCCTTAAGCAAACGACTGTAGATGTCAAATACCTGCGGGTCGCGTCCACTGCGTTCAACCACATAAGGTACCAGAGGCATGGGATAGTTCCTTAGGAACACCCCGGCTCGTAAATGAGTTATCGGCAGCCGGGTTGGGGTAAAATGAATAAATATGGCAAGGAAGGTGACTCATCCACCATTCCAGCGTCCTATTTTTCCTGTTTTGCCTCGGAGGTGCGGGTCAAGATCTCGTCCACCAAGCCAAAAGCCTTTGCTTCCGCAGCATTAAAGTAACGATTTCTTTCAGTTTCTGCCTCGATTTCGGCCAGAGTTCTGCCGGTATGATTAGCAAGAATCTGATTTAATCGGGTTTTTTCCTTAAGAATCTCGATCATCTCAATTTCTACATCCGAAGCTTGGCCACCAATTCCACCGCTCCAAGGTTGGTGAATCATCACCTTTGCGTGGGGAAGGCAATAGCGCTTGCCTTTGGTGCCTGCAGCCAGCAGGATAGCAGCGCCGCTCGCTGCAACTCCCATGCAGAAGGTGGCTATAGGGCATTCCAAAAATTGCATGGTGTCGTAGATGGCTAAGGTCGAAGAAACCGAACCACCAGGTGAATTGATATAGAACGAAATTTCGGTCTGTTTGTTTTCGTTTTGCAGATAAAGCATCTGCTGGATCACCATGTTGGCAGTTACATCGGTGATAACTGGTTCATATACATTGCTGCCTGAGCAGCCAAAGAAAATAATGCGGTTATCGAGAAGAATATCTCCGGTGCCATAATTGCGCTGGCGAGTGTAATCGCGCTGGCGCTGTGCCATATTGGCCATTGGTCCGAATCCGTAAGGTTGCATGAGGGACTCCTACCTGAAACTAGTTTACTATTCCTTAGAAACACCTTGATCTTGGGGTGCCGCATCAGCTTCTGCTGTACCGGTGATCAGTGTATCATGATTTGGAAGAGGTTGCTCTGTATATTCTGCAGAATCAAGTACCAAATCCAATGATTTTCGTTCAATCACTTCCACTGCAAGTGCTTCGATTAAATCTTCTTTTTCTAATCTTGCACGAACTTTGCGTGGCGATTCATCATTCTGCTGTGCAATGCGTTCGACTTCAAGGTTCAAATCGTCATCGCTAACTTCCAGCTTTTCGATTTCAGCAATTTTCTGCAAAACGAAGTGCTCTTTGAGGGCTGCAGCAGTGCTTTTCAAAACATCTTGTTGCAGAACTCGAACCCGTGCGTTGATTTCGTTATCGCTTAAGCCATTGGATTGCATATCCATAACTTTGCGTGATAAGGCTTTCTTAGCCTGCCTGCGCAGAAGATCTTGGGGCAATTCCCAATTGGTTGAGCCTGCGATAAGTTCCAGAATTTGATTTCGGGATGATTGGCGTTGTTGGTAATCCAACCTGCGTTTGAGTACAACTTCACCCAGTTCACGGAACTGATCTAAATTCTTGCAGCCAAATGCGCCTAATATTTCGCCTGTTAGTTCGGGTAATTCTAAGGTTTGTAATCCCTTGACCGTTACCTTTGCCTTGACTACTTTGCCTGCCAATGCTTCGTTGGTTACAACGCTAGACAGTTTGATATCAACATCGCGGGTATCACCTGGCTTTGCCCCGCCAATTTGTTCGATGAACTTTTCTGCAACACCATCTCGGAACGCAAGTTGCTTGTTAACGCGGATTTCAAGGTCTTTGATTTCCCCGATTTTGGCATCCCCATCATTAATGATAGCATCCAAGGTGAGGTAGTCGCCTTCTGCAACAGCAGGGTTTTTCTTGTCAACTTTGGTACCCAAAGGTTCAAGCATGGAGTTGACTTGGGTGTCGATTTCTTCTTTGGTGAATGTATGGGTGTAGCGAATCAGCTTCAAACCTTTATAGGGTGGAAGGTCGAATTGAGGTCTTACTTCGACTTCAAATTCGTAAACCATTGGCCCATTTTCAGGGATGATTACGGAGCTAGGGTCTAAATTAGGTGGGCTGAGTGGTGCAATATCGAAGTCTTCAGCTAATTGTTCAAGGCTTGCAAGAATAACTTCATTCTTAACTTGGCCTGCAACTTCTTTTTGGAATCGTCTTTCAACAATCTTGCGAGGAGCTTTGCCAGGCCTGAAGCCTGCTACGCTTGAATCTGTAACCATTGTTTTGAAATGGTCATCCATTCTGGATTGGATATCTGCCCTGCTTACGGAAACTTTAATGTGCTTTTTGCAAGGGCCTGCATCTTTGATATCAACTTCTTGAGTCAACTTCACAGGTGCTTTTGCATCGTGCTCTGCATTGTGATCGTGATCACAGTTGGCATGATCATGATCGTGCTTGTGGGTTTCTTGAACTTCCAATCCGGTTTTGGTCTCAGTCATGGCAATCTGTTTCCAACATGATAATTTTGAGGGATCCTTTACCAGTATACTATAGGCAGCATGACGATGATCATTTTAATTTGCCATGCCAGTTAAAATGTCCGCTGACCCCTCATGGCCCGAACATTTTCTGGAAAAAACCAAACCGAAAGAATCTTGATAGCTAGCGTTAAGCTTTGCATTCAAAATTCTTTCGGCCTACATACAGAGCGGGTGATGGGACTTGAACCCACGACAGCCACGTTGGCAACGTGGCGCTCTACCACTGAGCTACACCCGCAGACATCACCAAACTTGGAATTAACCAAAGATGGCAATAGCAACATTCTTTATAAGCACTTCTAGCAAGGATTCAAGATATTTAGGTTGATGTATTAGGAAAATCACTTACCGAGAACCCTCTTAATCAGACGAAAATAGATTTCTTGAACAGATGCAGCCGAAATTACGCTATCAACGGCAGCCCTATCTTCCTCAAAAACAGCCGAAAATCCCATGAAAGTTGGATTATATCCGGTTAAATCTAATGCCAACGGCCCGCCCTCGACTTCTTGGAGCACCGTTACAATGATTTTTAAGTAATACAGGGGGTCTAATAATATTAAAAAGCTAGATTCTTGAGGTAAGTCCTTCCTGCATATAGGGTAATGGATTATTTGGTCTAGTTTGTTGGCGCTTTTATTAAAATCTTCAAAAATTCTCTTAGTTTTGTTCCAATCTTCCCCGGTTACCAAAATTACCTCAGTTTTTGTGGTGGTCACCCACAGATTCATGGACCCTCCCATCATTTTTTTTATCATTAGTTTTTGAAATTTGTTCCAGAATTGAATTCCTTTTGTCTCCCGTACCATCAAGTTTGTCATTTTTTCCAAATCCCATTCGAATGACACGAGATCAAAAGTTTGGCCTGCCAAAGATTCTGCGCCCTTTTTTATCGTTGGGGCCTGCTTTAAAACTGCATTCTGGAATTTCTCTCCTCTGCCTAATTTTTCTAAAAGGTTTAGAAATCGGATCTTTGTTTCTTCAGGGTTTGCAGATTGAATGATTTGCAAGCCTTCGGGCGGAAACGAGAGCGCATCGTAGCGATTGTTCGCAAGTTGCAGAAACATGTCGAAATCTTTGCCCAATGCTTTTTGATTTTCTTCCGGAGTTAGCCCCATGAAATAAGAAGCTATGCTTTTCATCACGGGAGATTGGGTTTGTTGCGCCATGTATAATGTTTTGCCTGCGGGCAGTCGCTGCATATCTTTCATCGCATCAGGTTTTGATCCTTTGAAAAATGCTGCAGTTTCCGTGTTTGCTTTGAATTCTGTTTCGCCATGAAACACAATCCCCGTGGGCCGGAAATCTATCGAAAATACCATCCCCTTGCTGTCTTCAATTCCTTTGAATGTCAGAGCGATTATTTGGCTGATTAAGTCGCTGCCTAGAAGTTTTTTAGTTCCCAAAATTGATTCTAAATCTTTTAGCGAGGTTTCAATCTCTTTTTTTGTTTCTGTTAGGGATTGAGGGTAATCTTTTTGGATAGCTTCCAGATTTACAAAAATGCCCAGATCGGGTGCTTGCAATCGATTTGCCTGTATTCTGCTGATTTTGGTCGTGATAGGGGTTGGCCTTTTTGCGATCAGATTTGCGATATCTCGGTCGGGGGTTACCAGCACTTGGTCTTTTCTTGGGATAAAAAACAAGGTCGAACCATTTTCCATGGTGACCACTTCTGCATTTTTCTCAAGCTTGATGCTTTTGATTTCAGAGTCTTTTAAAACCCCTTCTCGAAAAGCGGTATAATTGGTTACTTTTATCGCAGCAAGAACTTTGTTTGGATTCGCTGCCTTGTTGGGTTGGGGAAATTCCATCGCTGCAAAAAAGTGTGGCCCGTTGGGAGCTAGGCCAGTTAATTTTCGACCTCTTAAAAACTCTAAAAACCCATTCACTATGAAATTCTCATTCAATGGCATCGCATCAGGCACCGCATTTTTTACGAATTCATTCAAGCTTGCCAGAGTTCCTTCAATTCCTTTTGCTTGAACAACAACCAAGGCGCTCGCAGGAATTGCATCCAGTGCAGGGGTTTGAACCGCCTCGATTTCAGCTTTGGTGGCATCCTGTGGCGCAGAAAGCAACAACAACGGGAATAGAAGTATTACCCCGTAACACAAAATCGATTTTATCTGCATGTTTATTCCCCTGCATTTTTGTCGAATGCAAAATCACTATCTTTAATCTTTAAAAATTATAATCGTTGAGGTGGTTTTTTGAAAGCGAGTCTAAGATTTCTTGTCTTCAAGCGCATCCATCCGAAACTTACCCCATGTCATAGGGCGGGCAAATGGTTCGATATGAAGCATCACTTCGCCATTTTGAAATACTCGAACTGTGCCAGAAGATTGGCTGACTGTAACAGCAATGGCTTTGGTGCTTTTACTAATAGCTGCTGCTGATGCGTGCCTAGTGCCCAATCCCATACTAAGGGTAAAACCTGAGTAGGAAGCTTCGATTCGCCTGCATGCAGCCACTGCAACGCCATCTCTTCGAATAATAATAGCGCCTTCCAGTTTGGCGATATCTTTGATTTGCTCGCGCACTGCAAGATTGCGAACATCGCGTTCTTCATCGCTGTAGCCACGGAAAGGATTGAAGTTCATGGGGCGTGAAAGACCCATCACTTTGCGTGTGTCCCCCACGACAAACATAGTCCCGATAGGGTGGCCTTCTCTGCCTTCTCTGCCTATTTCGGTGGCAAGGTCGACTACGGCCCGGAGGGTTTCCAAAGGTACTTGAGTATCTAGCCTGCGAAGATCCTGAGCGCTTAATTTTTCGAGATGTTCACCTAATTTGATCAGGCTGAGGGTATCTATCATGTCGGGCTTTTCTTCGCCCACCTCGATACCATTGTAAAGCACCACTACCTCTGCGCCCTGCCTTAGTTTCTCGGATCGTACTGCTTCGAGTAATGCAAGGCTCATGCGTTCTTGGGTGGGGGTGGGGCCGGATTCAATTTCGATGAGTGTTAGATCGGGGTGATCTTTGATGCGCACGAAGTCATCTTCATGCCTAGCCGCAACCAATATTCGTGTACCTGATAACTCTTCCAGCACCTTGTCCCATTCCATTGGGCCATCTGCAAGGATCAAAACAGCATCAGCGGGAATTTTTTTTACTAATTCCTTTGCAGCTCTCAGCAGTTTGATGGTTTCAGGTGCAAATGCCATGCAATCCCATTTTCGTTAAAAGATATTACCTGTTGATAACCAATGATATTTTGAAAAGCGTCATCAAACAAGGCAATAGGTTCTTTATTTTTGAAATTGTTGCCTGACTGGTTCGGAATGTAGGAGGCGAATACCCGACTCTGGTTATTCCACCTTGTAGCGCAACAAAAAAGAATACTCATTCCCTTGATTTGGTTTTTGAACTGCAATCAACATGGTTCCACTTAACGCACGTACCTCTCCTGTAAAGCTGCTCCCCTGTTTTTGTAAATTCATTTGCGGTTTGTCGTTTGAAAGAATCAGCACTTTCGAAAGTTCAGGCGATTCGATTGCAATGCGATAAACCTGCCCTGTTTTAAGCTTGGCGTTTAATGGAGCCTCCACAACTTTGATTTTAGTTTTTGCGACATCGAATATTTCCGGGAAGCCCCCGAATGATGAGCTTTTGGTGGTTTTTAAAATGCTGGCAGGAGATAGTCCAAGTTTAAACAAGCTAGTTTGAACCAGTGGTTGCTTATCAAAATCTTCCCTGGTGATGGTTTTTTCAAGCAGTTGCCATTTGGCATCTTCAGGGAAATGAGTGAAACGCATTTGCTCTGGGGGCACCATGAAGAACATTGGTTCAAAGTTTTTGACAAATGCTTTTTTATCGACACTGCCAGAACCAAAAGTGGATTCAATAAGTTCCCATTTGCCATCCAGTTTTACTGCATTCCAGGCATGGGATTCTAAAGCAGGCTTTCCCTTGGCATCTTTGCTGCCACTGCGCGCAACCCCTGTCACCTTGACTGCCTCAAGCCCAGCTTCCTGGCATAATTTTAAAAACATCCGCGAATACCCCTCACAGACACAAAGACGAGTTTTAAGTACGGTTTCAACCGAATTGTCTCCAGGGTTCTTTGCTAAAAAGGCCTCGACATTGTAAGCAAGCCGATCGGTTACCCAGCGGTAGATGCACCAAGCTTTTTCTTTGTCTCCCTTGGCTTTTGAAACCAGAAAAGCTGCAAGGTTTGCAAAATCTTTTTCATCAGATGATTTAGCAGATAGCGCATGCTTTTCCAATGCGATGAACCGGGGGTTTTTGGGTGCTTCCGCAAAGCTGCTACCCAGTGCGATTATTAAAAATGCTATTATCGTAAATGCAGGAATTCTTTTTAATTGATGCATTGATTTAATCATCTGCTTTATTCCATGAATTAAAAGAGTGGTTAACTTATACCATGGGCCTGATTAATTTGTAATGAGTTACTAACGAAAAAACTATGCTTTTGTAAAAGTTGGTTTGACATGCATGCAAATATAGGTCAGCATAATGCTAGTCTTACCGGAGTGTGAATGAACCCTGCCTTCCAAGTACCAATGCTGTCCAATCCAAAACTCAACAGGCGCAAGGTACTGCAATTGGGTGGTATGTCTCTGCTTGCAGGTGCGGGTTTTGGTTCTTTGCTTAAGGCGGGTTCCAAATCAAACCCTGGCAACAATAAAGCCAATTCAGTTATCCTAGTGAATTTGTTTGGTGGCCCAAGCCACATCGATACCTTCGATATGAAGCCCGATGCGCCCAAGGAAATTCGTGGTGAGTTTAAATCTATTGCTTCGAAAATCCCCGGGTACCAAATCTGCGAACATCTTCCCCTTATTGCCAGCAGGCTTGATAAAACAACGCTTATTCGAACCGTTTCGCATGGCTATAACAGCCATAATCCTTATTCCGTGCTCACAGGTTTTACAGGTGGTTCCGATCGAGAAAATTATTTTGCAAAGCCCTCGGATCATCCAAGCATGGCTGCAGTATGCCAGCACTTTGGCATGGGTAAGGAAGCAACACCATTTCATGTTATGATGCCTGCGTTTCCAGGATTCAGCCAAGGGCTTCGAAGGGCAGGGCCCTATGGTGGTTACCTAGGCAAACAATACGATCCCATCACCACCATGTGTGAACCTACCTTTGCTCGAAAAGGTTCGTTCTATGATCCGGTTCTTCCGGTGGGTGATCCCGTGCTTGCAGCCTTTGGCCAAACCCCTGGCCTTTCACTCGATCGCATTGCAGACCGCAAAAGATTGCAAAGAAAAATGGATGATGTCTCCAAAAAAATTGGTGACCCTGCTAAGTCTGCCAACCTTACCAGACAGCAAAAACAAGCCTACGAACTTCTTACCTCTTCAGGCGTGCGAACAGCACTTGATCTCGACATGGAAACTAGCATGCTTCGTGAAAGGTATGGCAAAAACATTTACGGATCTAGCTTGCTCGCAGCGCGAAGGCTTGTCGAGGCAGGTGTTACTTTTGTTACTGTCAATTGGGAATGCGGTGCCGATTCGCATGGCGGGCACTGGGATATGCACAATAACAACTTTGGCATGCTAAAGTTTAATCTGCCGATTCTTGACACTATGGTTACCGCATTGATGGACGATCTTGAAACGCGTGGGCTCTTTGATTCAACCTTGGTGATTGTAACGGGTGAAATGGGTCGCACGCCCAAGATTAATGGCAGTGCAGGGCGCGATCATTGGCCCCAGTGTGGTTTTTGTTTGCTTTTTGGAGCGGGCGTTAAAAAAGGTTTTGTGCTTGGCACTTCAGATAAGCAGGCTGCTTATCCTGTTGATCATCCCGTTTCGCCTGGTGATCTTTGCGCTACGGTTTATAGCCTTCTGGGAATTGATTCGGAGGCTGTGGTTCATGATACGTTGGGAAGACCCACTGCAATATCGCATGGCGGCAGACCCATCCAATCTATTCTTGGTTGAACAAACTCAAAAGTAAATCGGTTTTTGATTTGTACCCTATCGATTGTGGTGTTGAATGCATTAACCGTTAAATGGTACAACCAAGTTTGGTCGCTTCGTTCTAAGTTCAAATTATTTTTAGGGGTGCGGTTTTATGCGTAATTCAAGGATGAGTTTGTTGGGTGCATGTGTATTTGTTTTTGGCAGTGTTTTAATTGCTGCTGAATTTCAGGAGAGTGTTGAAAAAGACATGCAGCTTTTAGAAGGATCTTTTAATATGGTCTCGAGTGAAAAGAAGGGTGAAAAAGCCCCTGAAAATATTGTAAAATCAGCGACGATTACTAATAAGAATGGTGTTCATTCGGTTAAGGTAGGCGAAGATTCCTTTGGTGGAAGTCACAAAATTGATCCTACAAAAAAGCCCAAAGAAATTGATTCAACCGATACGTCAGGCGAATTCAAGGGGAAGACTTACCTAGGTATTTATAAAATCGAAAAAGATGTTTGGACCGTTTGCTTCGCTCCACCTGGAAAAGAACGCCCTAAGGCTTTCAGCACAAAGTCGGGTACAGGCGAATTCATTCACGTTTGGAAGAAAAAGTAATTGATTGACAATTTATATTGGGCGTTCCGTGGTTGCTAAACCCTGGACGCCCTTTTCTGTTAATAGCCACTTATTCGCAAACATAACACAGGTTCCAAAGGTTGGAATGAAGATGAATTCTGCAGGTACTGCCTTTGATTGAAGTAAGTCACGACTAAGGTTGTGAACCTTCTTTATAATGACTATACTAGTTTAGCATGATTATTTTATGGGGGACGAATAGGGTATGATGTTGGAATCAAGGCCGCCGGTGCAAGACTTGGTTTTCCAAGTATACGGCAGGCATTTACATCCAGAGTTATTTGAGATTCTTGCGACGAAAACGGTCGAGCGTGAGAATTACAAACTTCGTGTGGACATCACCACCACGGGCCATCAAATTACCTTCGATCATCCTGAATTAACCCTGACGGAAATTGCGGCTTCATCGACGCAATTGCTTCCTGAAGCTAAGCGCCTTATGGGTTTCAAGCTTAAGCAGGGGCTTTCAAAGAGGTTGACTTGTGTAAATAACATCCATTATGAAATGTGTTTTCATGTTGAAACATTAGCACCTGATATTTTTCTGAAGATTCACAATGAGATTTTGCAGGATGGTTTAAAGCGTGGATTGATCCATCATTTTAAAAACACCCATCGTTTTTCTTTGCCCCCGCTTGGATTTATTACTGCAGATGCCCGCCCTGGGTGCATTGTTACCAATACATTTCATACCTTTCCTGCTGAGTTTACGATTGTAAAAACGCAGTCTCTTTTCGAGCGAAGATAGATTCTTTTATTGCTCTTCTTCAAATATATATCACAATAGCTTTATGAATATTTTTTATTAAAGCTTTTTGATTGTTAGGGAGAGTTGTAATGAGTCGTGATGCATGTGTAAAACAGGTTCTTGAGACCGGAATCGTTGCGATTGTTCGTTCGCATGATAGTCAGCAACTTGTAGAGGTTGCCAGGGCGCTGGTGGATGGTGGCGTTACCGTGATTGAAATAACCATGACGGTTCCGCACGCTCTTGATGTTATTAAGCAGGTTCGCCATGCTTTGGGCGATCGTATAATGTTAGGTGCTGGCACAATCCTTGATACGGAAACTGGGCGTGCTGCAATTCTTGCAGGGGCGGAATATCTGGTATCTCCCGTTCTGAATTTGGATTTGATCAAAATGTGCAGGCGCTATGACAAGGCAATCATGCCTGGCGTATTTTCCCCGACGGAAATCATGGCAGCATGGGAAGCTGGTGCGGATGTTTGCAAAGTGTTTCCTGCAGATGTGCTGGGGCCCATGTTTTTTAAGGCGGTACGCGGCCCTCTTCCACAGGTTCGTATGATGCCAACGGGGGGTGTTGACCTCAATACTGCCCAGAAATTTTTAGAAGCAGGCGCATGCTGCCTAGGGATTGGAAGCCAGTTGGTTGAACCCAAAGCTGTGGCAGAGAAAAACTTTGATCGCATCCGCGAGCTTGCCTCAAAGTATGTCGAGATTGTTAAGAATTTTCGTAACTCCACCTTGAAAGGGAAATAATCATGGCGTTTGAAGTGATCACTTTTGGCGAAGCGATGATCAGGCTTTCTCCTCCAAATTTTCGCAGGATTGAGCAGGCTAAAAGTTTAGATTTACAAGTTGGCGGCGCAGAGTTGAACACTGCTGTTGCGGTTTCGCGTTTGGGACACAGTGCCTCATGGATATCCCGCCTGCCTGATAATCCACTTGGGCGATTGGTTGCAAATCATGCCCGTGAAGCGGGTGTTGATACCAGCAATGTAATGTATTCCAAAGATGAAAGGCTAGGGCTTTACTTTCTGGAATTTGGCGCAGCCCCTCGTGCTAGCAGCGTTATTTATGATCGCAAGGGTTCT
>CAJCCR010000229.1 GCA_903960945.1 uncultured Planctomycetaceae bacterium | reverse complement strand
GGTTAGAAAGCTCGATTTTTAATAAAGCAATTTCTTTTTCTAAAGTAGATTCTTTTTTCAAAAGTTCTTCATGTTGCTCAGATTTTAACTTGATCCAAGCATTTTTTTCAGATTCCAAGTTTTGTTTATCAGCATCTGTTTTAGCTTGTAAATTTTTTGATTGAGCCCATGCTGCTTCATAGGCTTTTTCTAAGGCAGCCTTCTTTGCTTTTTTATCCATTACTAAAAGTAAAAGAATCAACGCCCCCATGGTGCAAAGTAGCACCGCAAGGAAAGGGAAAGTTGAGACTTCTAGCTTTTTGCGCTTTCTCATGCAACCTTTCCAGAAGGATTACTGCGAGGGTTTGGATTCGCAGTATTAAAAAATGGTTCGTTGCTTCTACCTTGCAATTTTGAAGTTAGTAAATGCACTGCTGCTGTAAGGCAGTGGACTGCTTCCTGAAAATCGCCTGTAGAGTGGATCTGGTTAAGGTTTTCCTGCATAAGACTTTGAATTTGAATCAAATGTTTTTCACCTTGCTGTAATTCAACTAAAGAGTTTGTTTGCTTCGTAAGGCTTTCGACAACTTTTTGCAGAGATTGTTGCTGTTGCATACTTGAATCATGCAATGAGGATGCCAGTTTTCCAACCTGCTCTGTAAATTTTCTTCCAAGATCAGAAGAGTTGAGTTCGTATTTTTCCATTTGTTGTTGGTGTGAAAATAGGGTTTTTGTTAAAGCTTCTTCAAGAGCGTTGCGCATTCGATTTTGTGATTCGAATCCCGAACCTTCCGCCTGAGCGGTTATTTTTTCGAAGGAATTGGCCCAAAGATCTACTTGTTTTGTAACTAATGTTTCTGTTGATTTAATTAAATCCTTTGTGTGTCGTGATAGAATTTCGACAATTGGATTTTGGTCTGACTGGACCCTTAAAAATCTGTGGGCAAGATTTTTGTCGATTGAATGTTCCAAGGTTTCTAAAAATTGATCTCCAGATTTTTCAACCAAAAAACTGAAGAACATACAAACCATGGTTAATGCGAGGGCAAGAGCTGTCGCATCGAATGATAGTGCTAAGCCATCAGTTACGGTACTCATCGATTTTTCGAGCATTTCAGGAGTAACACCCGAAATTGCCCCTGTGATACCTAAAACTGTTCCTAAAAAGCCCAAAATGGGGATAGCCCAGGTAATAAATCGGGTTAAACCAAAACTTCCTTCAAATTCAATACTATCAGCATCAGCAAAATTTCGAAGTTGATCATCTAGATCTTCAGCACTACCCCGTTGCTTGACAAATTGTAGGACATTTAAAAACCTGCGAAATACAATTGTTTTTTTTGTTTGTGCTGTGGCGCTATTTAAATTTTCGAGAAGGGTTGTTGTTTCTAACGGATGAACTTGGATGTTATCCCAAACTGGAATAAGTGTTTGACGCAATGCGCTTTTCTCTTTTATTATTTTTGACAACTTAAATATAAGTGCGGTGATAGCGCAAGAAAACATTACAATTTCAACAAATTCTACTGGATGGCCCAAGTACCTTTTCATGATCGGTACATCAATCGGTCCAAACATTACCAAGGACCAAAATCCAACAGCTATGGGCACGCCTATGATTAATGAAATTGATGTTCCGGCCATTGATGTTGTTTTAGGGTTGAAATTTTCAG
>CAJCCR010000228.1 GCA_903960945.1 uncultured Planctomycetaceae bacterium | reverse complement strand
TGGGCCTCGCTATTGCCTTCCATCATACCCCAACCCAGCGATAACTAAGAACTCAGTTACCCACATTTTCTTTCAGAGCCGGAAGCGTGAGCGACGGATGTTACTTCCGGTTCTGAACGGTATTTCTTTGCCTCATAAGCCTGAAGTGCAAGCGAAGGAATTATGTGTAAATGGTAAATGGGCATTTGAAGAACCTTCGCTTGCGCTTCTGGCTTGTAAAGATATGCAATAAAAGTTTGTGTGCGCCTGCGCAAGAATGCAAAACCGTCGCTCACGCTTCCGGCTCTGAAAGATACTTACGCAACCCCGCTCATAACAAAATATTTGTCTTCAACCTTGAAGATAACATCAAGAGATATCTTTTTTATCAAGCCTGCCTTCGGCTTCCAACTTACGAAACTTCTTGATGGTTCGGAAAATACCCTCTGAAAGCGGAGTCTTAGGCAAAGGCCCGATTTCTTTTTGTAGCCCATCATCTGATAAATTGTACGCAATCTGAATCTGCCTATCACCGAAAGTGATCAACTTCGAGGCTTCAGGCTCAAGCTTTTCAAACACCTGATGAAGGGTTTGCAGATCGACTACATCACCTCGCAGGTTGTAACTCTTGGCGCCCTCAAAAGGAACATCCAAGCTATGAGCAAAAACTCGTGCAACATCAGCCACATATTGCAAATCTTGAAAACCACCGTAAGTGATGTGATAGGGTTTGTGCAAAGCCATGCATTTCATCGCCTTGGTGGGCTCGCTGGTCATGCCAACATCACGCCCTACACCATACACTGTCCAAGGTCGTAAGCCGATGCTGGTCATGCCATGATCTAAGAAATAAACCTTGGCATTGCCCTCATTGCAGATTTTATAAAAGCCATAGTTAGTGCTGGGGGAAAGACGAACATCATCCGAAAGGGGGCCTTCAGGATAATCTGCTGGTGGGCCAAAAACTGCAGCACTGCTAGCATAAACAACCCGCTTGACCTGATTACGACATTCTTTATACGCTTCAAAAATCGCCAAGGTTCCCATAACATTCACCTGGGCACCCAGCACAGGATTTGCCCTGCACGTTGGCACCTGCAAACCAGCAAGATGAATGATATGCGTAATGCCATGCTCGCGAATGGTGCGGATCAGCCTATCTTGATCCGTAACATTCCCTTCGCAAAAAGTGGTCTGAGAGATGATATCTTTGTTAAGAACAACCTCCAACCGCTCTGCATCTTGCTTGATGTCGTACAAAAAGATGGAATGCCCGCCTGCGAACAAATCCTTGACAATCCAAGAGCCAAGAAATCCATAACCGCCTGTGATAAGAACTCGCATAGTGCTACAAACCTCGAATAGAAATCAAGTGGTGGGTGTGGTTGGCTCGGTGGGTACTACTGGTACTGTAGACTCTTCGGTTTCGGGAGGCGCTTCTTCGTGTGGAATCTTGGCGAGTGATGCAACTTTATCATCATCCTTAAGATTCATCACTCGAACGCCCATGGTATTTCGACCCACAGTTCGAATTTCTGCAACGTGGGTTCTGTTAACCATCCCTTGGCCGGTAATAATCATAATATCATCGGTGTTACGCACACTCATGATGCCCACGACTTTACCATTGCGTTCGCCGGTGCGGATATCTCGCACACCCTTGCCGCCTCTTTTTTGCTTGCGATAACGCATACTCGAAGCAGTAGGCGGAACTTCGCCATTTTCATCAGCGACTGGTTCCTGCTCTTCGATTTGCTCTTCAGCAACATCATCGGTCAACTCATCGGCATCGCCCACAGAATTAGGGCCAAACGGCGTGCGCTTACCATAGCCTTTTTCGCAAAGAGTAAGAAGGAAACCTTCGGGATCTGCAACAACCATGCCTACAACAGCATCGTCTGTGCCGATTCGAATACCCCGAACACCCTTGGAATTACGACCCGTATCACGGGCATCGGCTTGATCAAAGCGAATAGCCATGCCGTTGCGGGTAACAAGGATAATTTCATCGGTGTTACGAACAAGTGCAACCTGGATAAGGGAGTCGCCCTCTTCAAGGTTGATGCCGATGATGCCACCCTTACGAGGATGGGAATACAAGCTAAGAGGGGTCTTCTTGACCAAACCATTTCGGGTTGCCATGATCAAGCTAAACTCTTCCGATCCATCAAAAGATTTCACAGGGATAATGCTACTGATCTTTTCCTCGGGCTTAAGGGAAAGAACATTAGCCACCGAACGACCTTGGGAAGTGCGGTTTGCCTGGGGCAATTGATAAACCATCAGCCAGTGAAGCTGACCAAAACTAGTAAAGCAAAGCAGATGATCCTTCGTATCTGCAACGAAGAATTGATCGATAAAATCATCATCCTTGGTACTGCCACCACTAACACCACGGCCACCACGATGCTGGGTGCGGTACGTGGAAACTGGCAACCTTTTAATATAGCCCTGATGGCTAAGCGTAATGGCGCACGCCTCGTTAACAATAAGATCGAGGTAATTTACATCACCAATTTCGCCCGTGATCTCGGTTCTGCGTGGGTTCGCATACTTGGCTTTAAGCTCGATAAGTTCTCTGCGAACTTCAAGGCTGATATTCTTCTCATCGGAAATCAGGACTTCGTAAGTGATGATCTTGCCACGAAGATCATTGTATTCGCGCAGAATTTCATCGCTTTCAAGAGCAGCAAGCTGACCCAATTGCATACGCACCACAGCCTCGGCTTGCGCTTCGGTCATGCGGTATTCAGCAAGTGCGCCCAACTCTTTTTGCAAATCAGCAAAGTTGGCACTACCCAACGCCCGCGCAAGCACTGCTGCAGCAACGGAATGATTTTGCAATGCGATCTTCGCTTCGTTCCTGCTTGGGGAAGTTCTGCATATGCGGATAATTTCATCCAGCGATGAAATCGCAATCAGCTGACCTTCAAGCACATGGGTTCTGCGCTTGGCTTCACGCAACAAAAACAGAGTTTTTCTACGGATAACCTGGGCTCGGTGCCTAAGGAAGCACTCGATCATCGCCTTGATGCTAAGGGTGCGCGGCCTGCCATCAACAAGCGCCAGAAGAATAATGCTGACGGTTTTTTCCAGCGGCGAAAACTGGTAAAGCTGGGCCAGAATGAGGTTTGGATCTGCGCCACGCTTGATTTCTATCACCAAGCGAACAGGGTCACCCATGCGCACGCTGCTCTCATCGCGGATACCGGAAATACCCGTAATCTTTTCGTTGCGAACCAGATCAGCAATCGCCTCTGCCAAGCGATTTCGGGTTTGCTGGTAAGGGATTTCCTTAATGATGATCTGAGCCTTATTGCCCTCTTCAACAATAACCGCCCTGGCACGAAGGGTAACTTTGCCCCTGCCCGTCATGTAGCCTTCAACAATACCCTGCCTGCCACAGATAATCCCACCCGTAGGAAAATCGGGCCCGGGAAGAACTTCCATAATCTCCGGAATTGAAACATCAGGGTTATCCAGAATCATTATCCCAGCATCACAAATCTCACCAAGATTTTGCGGCGGGATATCGGTAGCCATACCTACAGCAATACCATCTGAACCATTCACTAAAAGGTTGGGAAACCTACTGGGTAGAACAAGTGGCTCACGATATTTACCATCGTAGTTATCTGTGAAATCTACCGTATCACGCTCGAGATCGTCCATCAACTCTGCAGCGATAGGGGTTAATCTGGCTTCGGTATAACGCATCGCAGCGGGGGGAAGCCCTGCAAGCGAGCCAAAGTTACCCTGCGAATGAACCAAACGATGGCGCATATTCCAATCTTGCGCCATGCGAACCAAGGTGGGGTAGATCACCGCTTCACCGTGGGGATGGTAGCGCTTCATGGTTTCGCCCACGATACCAGCGCACTTACTTGTAGAAGAATTGGGCCCAAGGCCTAGATCATGCATTGCAACAAGAATACGCCTTTGCGACGGTTTTAACCCATCGCGAGCATCGGGCAAAGCCCTGCTGATAATAACGCTCATGGCGTACGTCAGGTAGCTTTCCTTCATCTCATCTGCAATATTCAAAGGCATTGCAGAAGGCATTTCTGGAACCAAAGCGGCATCATCGGGGGGAAGAGTGTTGTCCGGCAAAATTGCACCTTTTTCCAATCAAATCTTACTGAAAAAGACAAGCTTAAAGCCATCGCTTTTAAGTCAGGCCCCATGCTAATTATTTTACGGAAAATTGTAGGTTTTACCACTAATTTCATGGGGTTATTTTTACATCTTTTTGTGCGATTTTTTTTGCCCCCAACCCTTTGCTGTGGTACCATGATTATTGTTCTAGTTTTAACGCTAGAAATGTTGCTTTTTAGAGAGCTTTTATTTTCTTCTGGAGGTGTTCCGTGCATCGCTTACTAGGTCTATTTCTTGCAGTTAACGTTTTCTTCGTCGCTTCGTTTGCCCAAGCCCAAGCTACCAAGGCAACTCCCAAAGCCCAAGCCACTATTAAATCCCTTGAAAAGAAAATCACCGTCGACTTCAAAGACACCAAACTTGGTGACATTATTGATGAACTCAAAGATCAAGTTAAAGGTGTTCAAATTCGCATGGATGGCAAAGGTGGCGTTTCAGGCAACCGAAAGCTTACCTTCACTGGTAAAGATGTAACTGTTAAAGAAGTTCTCGAAGGGCTCCTCAAGAAAGAAGGCCTTTGCTACGGAATCACCTCCAACGAAAAAGATGCCTATGACGGCTCCATCTACATTCGGGTGGGCACCGAATTTGGCAACTTGATCAATAAAAAGTAATCTTGTCCAACGAAAGATCCCGGTAACTTAAACTTGCCGGGATTTTTTTATGCCCTCTTTCAATTTCCCAAACCCCTCGCTTGCAGACCCCGAAGGCCTTCTCGTCGTCGGTGGCAACCTTGAACCAGAAACACTTCTTTCCGCCTATCAACAAGGCATCTTCCCTTGGTTCGATGAAGATACCCCAATACTCTGGTGGTCCCCCGATCCCAGGGCCATT
>CAJCCR010000227.1 GCA_903960945.1 uncultured Planctomycetaceae bacterium | reverse complement strand
TCAAAGCTTAAATCTGAGTTGGTTGAAATTGATGGCCAAAACGAAGTACAATCCTTTAAACAGCCATGCAATCACTTGTTTAAATTTATCGAAAATTTCCCTGTAGGAAGTATTGAACTAATCCCACTTACAGGTGCTTCAATCCTGCGGTGCAATTCTACAATTTTGGTACAAACAGATAAATTTGATACTAATCTAGATATTTTGGTGAGCTCTGAAAATGGTCTGGTGGATAAATTTGATCTTCTTCTTCCTTCAGGGGTAAATCCTGAAAATTGGAAATGGATTTCGCCAAACCGCAATATTACTTTTAAGAAGATTGAGAAAATCAATGCTTTTGAAATTGCCAATATAGTGGCAGGCTTAAACCCGATTCCCGGAATCTCTCTTTATAATCTTTCAGCGATTCTTCCATTTTCAGAACGATGGCGTTTTCATCTCTTCCAACCTTTAAGCTCAAAAGAATCCATCAATTTCAATGCCACTTTTACAACGCAACTGCCCAAGGATCCTAATGAAATCCTTTTGATTTGTTTTCCTTCTGACCAACGGTTTGAAGCGAACCTTCAGATTGAATCTCCCAAAAACAGAACAATTGATTTTCGTTCTAAAGGTTTAAAATCCCTTCCTTCTACTAAACCGAAATTTAAAAACTTTGCTTATGACTCTTCATTTCCTTCGCTTACGATTAAATCTTTTTCCCAAACTGATTCTGCACCTTATGGAATCATTGAGCAGGCGAGCCTTGAAAAAGCATTCCATGCAAATGGGAAAATTCAAAATCAACTCAAATTGAGCATCAAAGAATGGGATAACGATTTTTTCGACATTGCATTGCCTGTGAAATCTGATGTGAAAGAAATCAGGATTAACAACAAAATCGTTTCCAACTTTATTTTTAATGAGAACCAACTTCGGATTCCTTACCTTGCAACTTCTATTATCAACCCTGCGCCTACTCAGCTTGTTATTAGTTATCAGGAAGATACACCCAAAGGTTGGTTGTGGAAAACAATTGATTGCAATTATCCTGAGTTACCCGTTTCGCCCTCAGATAAAAATATTATCTGGATGATTCCCCCGGGTATGGAGCCAATTGCCTTTGCAAATGCTAAACGAAGGACAGGGAATATCGATGGTGGGGAAAAGTCTGAAGGGGCCCTAGGTTATTTATTTCCTTTGAATTATTTGCTGGGTTCCAAGCCTTTGATTTATGAAAATTCTGATGATGCTAATGTTTTGTTGAACACTATTTTGCAACAAAAACCAGTATTGAATTCAGCCGAGTCCGGAAAATTTAATGAGCTTGTAAAATCGTTGCAATTGTATCTGGTTAAAAATAATTATTCGCTTGTGCTTGACCATGGTTGTTCCGAAATAGCAAATCTTAACTCCGCAAGTAATTTGCCTGATATTTCCAAAACCATTTCAGAAAATCTCAATATTCTTGGCTTAAAATGCATTCCAATTTCTAATATTGTTCTTTTGACTAACAGTAAGGCTGGGGCCGGTTTTGTTGAAAATAAATCTGCTGCTTTTACTATTGCAAACATTTTGCAGGAAGCTTCAGCCCAAGGCATGGATAAATCAAAACGTTATGTGTCTGCGTGGAAATGGCTTCTCAATTTTTCACATACTGTTCAAGTATCATCATCTTTTTCTCCCATGGAAACATCCAATGTGCCCAAGAAAATACGGTGGGAGTTATTTCAGGAAAACGAAACTCTTACTTTGGTTGATTCTCATCACATTCAAGCTGTAGGATTGTTAATCGGATTTATTCTGATGTCCTTTATTGCTTATAAAAATATACCTTTCATGATTTATATTGAACCTGCACTCGCCTTATTTGCAGGTTTGTCTTTGGGTTGGCTACCACTACCCTTATTGCCTCTTGTTTGGTGGTTCATTTTCGCATGGTGTATTAAAAAATTTGGACAATATGTGATATTTATTACAACTTCTTCCACCGCAATTTCTTCGAAATCGATAATGCCATCATTGGTAAAAACGACTTATGTATTATGGGGAATATTATTCTTTTACAATAACCTTATAGCGCAAACCCCCTCCATTTTTGATGTGTACCTGCTTGTGGAACCTGATTCATCTGCAAAGGAACCTACCTATCTTGTACCCGAAGCACTGATTAAACAATTCAAAGATAGCAAACTTCAAATTGCAGAAGGAAAAGCATTTATCACTAAAGCCCAGTATGAGGGTTTGGCACTTGATAACAGCATTAACTTCAAGGTAATTTGGAATGTTCATTGTACCGGGCTTTCCAACTTGGAGATTCCTGTTTCCGGGGGTTGGATTACTGACAAAATGTTTTTGAATGATCTCCCTGCTTATCCAGTTACTAAAGCAAACGGGAGTTTGATTTTGCCGATCCCGAAAAAAGGAGATTATGTTTTAAAGGCTGAATTTAAAGTTGGCGTTGCCGAAAAATTTGCTGATCGAACTGCTACTTTCAGGCTTCCTGTATCGCCCATTAATTTTTTTCAATGTGCATTACCAGCAAATGTAGAGCAACCATCATTTGCAGGAAGTCTGGGTGCGTCTCTGGTTGTTCGATCTGGAAACTCTACTCGAATAAATGCTGACTTAGGGAAAGTTTTGGGCCCTCTGAATTTAAAATGGAGTAATGGGCCTCTACCTCCAAAATCTAAGCCTTTGATTAAAGAGGCATATATCTGGGATATCTCTCTTGATTCAAGCAGAATGCAAGCTTTTTGGGATTTGCAAATTCCAGAAGCGGGAACTGATTTTTTCGAAATAGATCTGCCACCCAATTTACTTCCTTCCAATCTTAATCCTATTATTCGACAAGGCCAAACCCCTGTTGCTTTGATCAATTGGTATTTAAAACCTACGCCTGTTGGTCAAAGGCTTACCCTAAATTTTTCCAGAAGAATTTCAGGTAACATTCAGATTAGTGCGTTTTTTATTCCAATGAATGTTATGGCAACACGATGGCAAGTTCCAGTTCCGACCCCTGTTGGAGTTTTTATAGAGGGCGGCAGTTTTCTTGCATACAAATCCATAAATTGTAATACCAACAGACAGATTCTGCCTCTTAGGTTGACGGGTATTAGCACCAAAAATTTTGCTCCATTTTTGCCTGAAAACGAGAAACTCGAATCAGAATCTTTTGCTTTTGCCTATTCTTTTCGCAGAGAGCCCAACAATCCTCCAGTGCTTACCTTGGATATATCTCCATCCCATTTTAAATTCGATGCGATTCAATTAATCAAAGGCCATTTTCAATCCAAGTCCAGTCAGTTTTCAATCAACGCATCACTAAAAAGTATTCTTCCTGATATTTTATTTGTGGAATGGCAACTCGATGGCCAAGCCAAATACATCGTTACTAAACTCGTAGGCAATGGAATTCAATCTTGGGCCCAAAATGGAACTAAAGTATTAATATGGTTGGAAAAACCGGCTAAAGAAGTTTCTTTTGCTACTGAGATTTTAGCTACTGCATTCGAAAATAACAGTTCACCTATTATTGAAGTTCCAAGATCTAATTTTATATTTGCAACGAAAACAACCAGTAATATTGTTTTGTCACATGATACTAATATTAATTTGAAACCACTTAATCTTAAAGGATTTAGTGACACCTTGAATCCCTTGGCACTAACCTCGAATGAAAAGAACTATCAAGCTCAATTTGAAATCAAACCTTCATTATCTTCTGGCAGTGCAAACATACTTCTATGGTTTGACCAAAAAGAGAAAATCACCAGAGCTAGGCTTGATGTTGAAATAAATAGAACAAATAACGATGTCTCAAGTTACGAATTTTCTATCAAGGGCTGGGAGGATGAGGATTTAAAATTCGAATTGCCACCCAACATAAAATTAGAGCCTTTGAGTAATCAGGAAAATATTCGGAAGTGGTCTTTGATCATTCCAGAATCGCAAAAGAAAGGGCTCATTAATTTCAGTATATCTTGCGATATTAGTAAGCCATTATCTAACGGCACATTTAAAATTCCGATGTGGAATTTGAAAGGTGTCGAATCATTAATTTCATGGGTAGGTATGCCGAATGATGGATATAGCTTGGAAAATATGCAAGGATTGGCAAAAGTTGCAAATGGGGTTGCTGTTGCAGAAATTCCGATGTTAAGGAAAAAGGTTGGAAATAATCGTGCAGATTTTTACAAGGTAAATGCAAAAACTTGGTCCCTTAATGTTCGCTTGAGTAATCAAAAATTTAATGCTGAAGAAGCACCCATCGTTGTCCATAATATCATTCATGGTGAATCCCAGAAAAATGGCTCAATCAAGGGAACATCAGTGTTTTGGGTTTATTTTTCAGTTCCAGGATCATTCAAAGTATTGTTGCCTAACCCATCTGAATTTATCTCCTGTCAATTAGATGATTCCTTCATTTATCCTGAAAATGTTGGGGAAGACCAAATGTATGTTTTCAAATCATCGAAGATTGGTTTTCAAAAATTGAAAATTTCATTTCAACTTTTGAAGAGCGATTTGCTGTGGGCTGACTTCTTAAATAAAGTGCCTGTAGCTAATTCCAAATCTGATTATGGAAAAACATTGATAGTTGGAACGCAACCTTTTCAATCTTGGAAAGTGGAATCATCTGCTTTATATGTACAAGAACTTGCGGCTATGGAGAATCTGGCAAAGTCTTTGCTGGAAATTTCAAAAAGTAGAGCAAAAGAAGCGGGAATTCGATCGCAGGATTTATCCAACTTACAACCAATTCAGGATCTATTTTTTCAAATTATAGCAAGGGCAAAGGCCTTGGAGTCACTTACCGAAAACGGATTGGAATTACTGAATTGGGAGGAAGAGCTTTTGCTAAAAAATCGGGAATCAGCAACCGAATTAAATTATCAGTCAATTATGGCAAAAGCAGAGATTAATGCAGATAAAAAGCCTTTTAATGATATTTCAAATTTAACTGATAAAGTATTTAATCCGAAAATAGTTGAGTTATTCGTAGGCCAAAAGGTACCGGATTTATCCATGATTTTAAGGCGAGGACCGGGGTTTCTGAATGCTCCTTGGGGGGCTGCTATTTGGGTTGGCTTGATGATTTCAGTTTATTATTTAAGTTCTTTTAGTAAGTTTCATAAAATATTAGCAATAACATGGCCCGAGCAGGTTTTATTTGTGGGCATAGGGTCTTATTTGTTTCTTGGGTTAACTATCATAGTATTAGCATGCTTGTTTTTAGGGGTTGTAGGTAGAATTTTTGTATTGCTCTTTTTTAGAAAATCGTTCATTCAAAGTCTGCAATTAAGTTAAACGAAAGTAATCTGATGATTGATTTTAATAGTTCACAAAATTCGGGTTTAGATTTAGGAATAGCCGATGGCAACATTGCGATGCTGCAATGGGATCAGCAAGAATCACAACAGAATTATTGTTCTGAGGATTTTTTCAATCAGCTAGCAAAGATGTTAGTTTCTTTGCAGAAAAGAACAGATCTGAAGGGGCTTATTTTTACTAGTGCCAAGGATGATTGTTTTTTTTGTGATTATCATTGGGAAGAAATTCGGGCTAAAAATAATAATCCAGGATATGAAACCAATTTATTAAACACTGCCAGTGCTTGCTTGAATTTGCTTGAAACAATGCCTTTTCCCACTGTAGTGGGTGTTAATGGGCCATGTATTGGCAGTGGTTTTGAGTTTATCTTAGCTTTTGATTATCGGATTGGTTGCGATAATCGATTAACTACTTTTAGTTTGCCTGGAATTAATATGGGCATTCCCCCTGTGCTGGGTGCTGCATCCCGATTGCCCCGGATTTGTGGTATTGATAATGCTTTAGAAATTGTCGCCAGCGGATTTACCTATTCCGCTTCTAGCATGATGAATAAAAATGTCCTTGATGAAATGATCAATTCTGATTTTTTGGTTACTAATGCAACTAATTTGGTGAAGAAGTTATTTGTAAGCCAAGCATGGAAAACCCGCAGAATCGCAAAGACTTCTGCATCTCCGGTTTCGCAGGAGCAACGTGAGTTGGTGAGGGCAAAGTTTTTAAGTAAGTTGTTTGTTCAAAATGAGAGCGGGAAAAAAAGTGTTATCAATTTTTTCGTAAACTCTTGCTGCGAATCTGCTGTTGATTCACAGGCTTCCAATGTGGAGGCTTTTATCGTTGCGTGGAAATCTAATTATGTAAGAAATAGTTTCACTCTTGAAGAAACACGCAGTGAAATTGTCCATTCAAAACAAATTGGGGAAGCAGTGATTCCCAACTATTTGAATAATGTTGGGGTTATTGGTTCCGGGGCTATTGGGCCATCGCTTGCATTGTTGATGGCGAAGCGAGGTGTTCCTTCACTTTTGGTTGATGTAGCCCCATTTAATTTGGGCTTGGGGACCACTGCAATCATGAAGCAGTTACACTCCAAATTGCGAATGGCTGCCCTTTCTATCGAAGAATTGTTGCAAGTTCTTGGGCGGTTAAGCACATCAACAGTTTTGGAATCGATTAAAGACCGCAAGGTGATTCTTGAGGCAATTATTGAAAATGAAGATGCTAAGGTGGAATTGTTGCATCAATTAGATTCCATGGTTTCTGAAGGAGCGATTATTTGTTCTAACACCGCGAGTATTCCATTGAAGAAACTTGCGTTGCAATTGAAGAATCCAACTAATTTTGCGGGACTTCATTTTTGCCCGCCATTGATTCACCCTAACATGGTTGAAATAATTCGTACCGATCTTACAAGCGATGAATGCGTTGCTACGTTAGTTGGTTTATGCATTAAGCTTCAGAAAGTGCCAATCGTGGTGAACGACTCGCCTGGTTTTTTAACAAATCGATTGTTGTTGGTTTTGTTGAGAGAAACGCAAGAAGTTGTTGTTGAGGGGATGAACCCTTATTCGGTGGATGAAGCTACCGTTCGGTTTGGGTTTCCCAAGGGCATTTTTGAATTTTCAGATTTAACTGGAATTGATAATCTTGTTTATCTTAATACGATTATAGACAAAAATTTGGGAGGCCGTTTTCCACCGCCAACTATCAATAAATGGTTGCTCGAGAAGGCGCGTTTAGGCCAGAAAAACAAACTCGGGTATTACAAATATTCAGATACTGACGAAAAATCTGAAGACCCTTTATTACTTGAAATGTTGAAACCCCTTCAAAAGGGTACCTTAAGTTTGTCAGATGAAGAAGTCATGGAGAGGCTTTTAATTATTTTGTTTGTTGAAGCTAATAGGATTCTTGGGGAAAAAATTGTGCCAACCCCTGATATTGTTGATTTAGCTTTGAATCTAACCTTGGGCTTTCCCAAGGAATGGGGTGGGATTTTCAAATGGGCTGAAATACAAGGTTGGGATAAAATAATCTTTCTTATCAACAAATATGCCTATTTGGGCGAAAGGGTTTCTCCCTGTGCTTATTTGGCTGAAAAAATAAGTGAAAAGTCTCCTTATTATTTTTAATAACTCATCATCTTTTAATGCTTCATTTGGTAAGTTCCAATCTAGGTAGACTGGTTTTTTGGTTTTGATTACCTTAACACCTGCCTAAGTCTGAAATTCCAACCGTATTTCGTAAGCAAAGGAATGATCATGAGTTTGTTCACAAAAATTCGTTGTGGTTTAGTATTGGCTTTGCCATTAACAGCTTTGTCGCTTTTTGGTGTTCTTGGTGCACAAGAACCAAAGCGTGATCAAAATAAAAATAATTCTCCAGCAGAGCGTCCTGGCCAAGATCGTCCGGGAGTACCCGGGGCCAACAATAATGGACCCCGTGAGGATAACAGAGGTCCCATGGGTAAGGGCTTTATGAATCCTGTGATGCCTCCAAAGCCTGATAAAGAACTTGAAGCATGGATCAAAGTTCTTGCTGAAAAAATGACTGATCGAAATGATGATATCCGAAATAGTGCAAGAAGAGCATTGGTTAGTATGGGGCCTGCTGCAATGTTTTCGCTTAAGGAAATGACCGAAAGTAAAGATGCAGCAACTGCAGTCGCAGCAAGAAATGTAATGATGGAAATTGGCCGTTCTACAATGCAACAGAATATGATGATGCAACGAGGTGGTATGCCATTTGGTGGCCCAAAAGAAATGCCCGGTATGGGTGGGTGGGGAAAAATGAACCCTCAAGATATGAATAGAAAAGCCGGCCCCGGAGGTCCCTCCCGTGAAGGCGATCGTAAAGGTGGCCCCGAGGCAGGTAGGCCTGAAGGTGAACGCAAAGGTAGACCAGAAGGCGATCGTAAAGGTGGCACCGAAGGTAGACCAGAAGGCGAACGCAAAGCAAATCCTTCCCGTGAGGGTGATCGTGGAGCAAGGCCAGAAGCAGGCCCTGAAGCTAAAGAGCGTATTCTCAATGAATTGAACTTAAGCAAAGATGTTCGAGCCAAAGTTGAAGGCATCATTAATACGCACCAAGAAAAAATTAAGGATGTAATTGCAAAAGGAAGAGAAGCGAATGGCGACCGTGAAAAGATCATGGCCGAAGTTCGTGAACTTCAACAAAACATGGTGAAGAGTCTGAAGGAAGCCATGGGGGAAGAAAAATTTCAAGAGTTCATGAAAAATGCCCCTATGTTCAATCGAGGTTTAAACCCGCAAGGTCGGGGTGCTTCCCGTTAGAAGTAATAAATGATTTTTGTTCATCATCTAGCCTCATCTGGAAATTGATCCAGGTGAGGTTATTTTTTTACATCACGGATTTGTTTGAACGTAATCTCGCCTTTGAAATTTTCTACAAGAAGTACAAGCGAAGGATAAGTTAAAGCCTGGGTAACAAAAGAGTCTGAGGCTGGCGCTTGCAATTTCCAAAGTAATTGAAGTGAATTACCTGTTGATTGAAATTTTTCGAATACAACTTTAAAACCACCTGACTTACACTCGCCACCTTGAATAATCAGAATCATTTGATTTGCAAAGTTTAACTCCTTAACATTAAGGAGTTGCTTGATTTTAGTATTAGCTTCAGCAACTGGTAGGTCTAGAAACTTTGAAAGTTCAGCCTCGGTTTTGATAATAATTCCTTGAGGATTTGTACCACCTTTAGGGCCTACAGCCTGAGAAATTACCTTGGGGAAAGATCCATCGGCGAGGGTAACACAAGAAAACATAGAAAAAATTAGAATAGTTAATATCAAGCTCATAAGTATTTCTCCCCAAGGGGCTCAAAAGATGTTATGTTTGTAAAGTGTTTACCTTTGATGATTCATAATAAAATTTTAGCATAAAGAAATTCAACTGGAGAAAGAAATATGTCAGGCGGGAAAAATGTGTTGGGAAAAGACCTTGAAGTTTGTTGTATGTCTCCCAAGACAGGATTTTACCGAAATGGTAAATGCGATACTGGGCCAGGCGATTTTGGCATTCACACTGTTTGTATTCAAGCGACTGCAGAATTTTTAAAATTCAGCAAGGAGAGAGGCAACGATCTTTCTACACCAGTTCCTGATTGGGCTTTTCCTGGTTTAAAACCAGGTGATTGCTGGTGCCTTTGCGCATCGCGTTGGAAAGAAGCTTACGATGCAGGGTTCGCCCCAAAGGTGAATCTGAACGCAACTCACATTTCCACCTTGGAATTTGCAAGCCTTGAAGAACTCCAAGAGTTTGCTTTATAAACTTTTTTATCATTCAATAAAAAAGGACACATGAAATAACTTCATGTGTCCTTTTAATTTTAATCAGCCTTACTTTTTGGGCCCGACTAGTTCAACCAAATTGCCATCTGGATCTTGTACAATCGTTAAATAGAGATCCTTGGCAATTGTCTCAGGAATCATGATGGGGGTTTTAGCAATTGGTTTGACCCCTGCTTTTTTCAGTTGTTCCATGGCTGCAGTGGTATCATTGATGATGATGGTTAAGTAGCGAAACCCAGTTTGGGAATGGATGAATTCATTTTCCGATTTTTTTGGTTTAACGCCTTCAATTTGCATGAGTTTAAGCTTGGTTGCGCCATGCCCTTCTCCCAGAACAAATACCCGAATGCTCAGGGCTTTTTTGGCAGTAAGGCCAGCATCGGCTGCGAAATCAGCAGGGACATCAAACCCTTTGAGTTCTTTAAACCCGATTGCCTCGGTGTAAAATTTTGCAGCTTTTTCGATATCTGTTACCACAACCCCAAGATCAATGGTGGCGGAGGCGAAAGCCGATTTTTCCTGTGCCAAAAGCGTGGAGGCATTAGCACCAAAAATTGCACACAACACGAACGCAAGCATTTTCCAACTCTTCATAATCATCCCTTTCGTAAAGTTAAATGAAACAACGATCTTATGATAATTTCATTACCTGTCGCTGTCATTGAGGAAACGTCCTAAGTTTAAAAATTCAATGTTCAGGTTGACAGGTTGGTTGCAAACAAGCTGGCTCAATATTTCGCCCACGACGGAAGCGAATTTGAATCCATGCCCTGAAAACCCTGCCCCTACGATGATATTTGGGTTTTCAGGAAGCGGACCCACCAAGAAATGCCTGTCAGGTGAGAGGGTGTAAATGCAAGTTTTTGCAAGTGGGGAATGCGATTTCGCCAGTGTTGGAATCCTGCGATTCAAAAACACCCGGAGTGCTGCATCATCTTCTGGAAGTATCTTTCGCATAATTTCAGAAGGTTGATGAACTTCAACTTGACCGTAATGCCTGGCAATTTTTACCCCTTCAGGGTCGACCATGGGGAATCCATAAAAGAATCCCTCTTGGTCAGCTACCATGAAGACGGGCACTTTATCCCTGAAAAAGTCCTGTGGTTTTTCAGGCATGAACCAATGGGTGGTCTGCCTCATGAGGCTTAAACATTTGCCTGAAGTGCCTAGAAAATTTGCAGCCCAAGGGCCCGCAGTGATAACCACTTTGCGAGCCAGATATTTTCCCTTGGGGGTATCCACCTCGATATCCGTACCAACATTTCGAATGGAAGTAACAGGGGTTTCGAAAAGGAGATCAGCATTGTTATTGCGGGCGATTTTTTGAAAGGCCTGTACACAACGATCAACCCAAAGGTAGCCACCTAGTTTTTCGTAGGCTCCAACATAGCTTTCAGGAAGATTGAGAAACCCATACTTTTCTGCAAGTTGTTCATGCGATAAAAAATCAACTTCTAGGGAATGAAGCGCAGAACTCGCTATTATTCCTTGAATGACTTCATGATTGGGATAAGCCACGCTTAGGCAGCCACATTCTTCAAGCAATGTTTCGCCCACGCGCCATTCGAGATCATGCCAAAGATGATAAGCGCGTTTAAGCAAGGGTACATAATTAGGGTTTTCGTAATAGGCAAGCCTGATAGCACGGGTTTTCCCATGCGAGCTACCTAGTTCATGATTGGGTTCGAATTGTTCTAGCCCGAGAACTTTTAGGCCGGAAAGGGCAAGCTGCATTGCAGCAGAGCTACCCATGCCACCCAAGCCAATTACGATGACATCATAAATTGAATCAGCCATAAAGAGGTTTCTTATAAGAAATAAAAAAGTCCATGGGCATAAAGTCCATGGACTTCAAATCAAGCAAAGTTACTACTGTGCAGCTTTGACAGAATAGCTGAATATTTTATCTTGATCGCGAATGATAAGGCGACCGTTGGCAATCACTGGATGAGGCCAGCTAGCTTTAGCACTAGGTTCTGCAAGCTTGAATGAACCAAGCAAATTATAGCCTTTGGGAGTTGCTTCAAGTAGGTTCATGGTTGCATCCTGATTTCGGAAATAAAGTCTTCCGTCCGCATAGAGAACACCAGCAGAGCCAGAACCTGGTCGTTTTTCTTCTTTCCAAACAACTTTGCCTGTCGCCATTTCCAAGCAGCAGGGTACACCACTGTTATGGCCTGTGCCAAAATAAACATGGTCGCCAAGAAGAACCATGCCACCATGGTGGTTTTGAATATCTTTGCTCTGTTCCTTCAGGTAATAAACTTCCTTGGCTTCGATGCCACCCTTGCCATCAGGAATAAGTCGAACAAGTGCTGTTCCTTTGCCATAGCCGGTGGAGCAGAAAACGAGATCATCTTTGACAATTGCGGTAGGGATATTTGCGGTACCGTTAGCATTGGCTCCGTAGCGCCAAAGGAACTTGCCATCCTTTGCATTAACGCCAACGATACATTTGCCAAGCCAAGTGATGTATTGTTTGATCCCGCCCGCTTCAGAAATAACAACCGAGGCGTAACCTGCGCCGCCGCCCGCATCAATTTTAGAAGCCCAGATTGTCTTGCCAGTATTTTTATCAAGTGCAACGAGGGCAGCATCATCAGCACCTGGGGTTACAATAACCATATCGCCATCAATGAGCGGAGATTCAGAGAAACCCCAACCTGACATCATCTTGCCTTTGAAATCCTTGACGAAGTTTTTCTGCCAGAGTATTTTTCCTGAATTAGATTCTAGGCAAACAACATCGCCTGATACGCCGACGACATAAAGATTTTTGCCATCAACGGTCGGGGTGCACCGGGATCCTTCGTTGTATCCAACCTTGCCTTTAGGTGCGATTTTGGTTTCCCAGATTTTAGCGCCATTCTTTTCATCAAGTGCCCAAACGGTTTCGTTATCTGCTTGGTAACTCATGCCGAAGATTTTTCCATTGGCGACGGATGGTGTACTGTATCCGCCTCCGATGCCAGCGACCTTCCAAACGAGAAGTGGGCCTTCTTTTGGCCAAGTTTGCAGAAGTCCGGTTTCCTTGCAAATGCCATCACGTTGCGGGCCACGCCATTGACCCCAATCATAGGGCCCTTGTGCTGATGCATTCGCAACAATTACCGATCCAAACGATACGATCAAAGCTAAATTTAACAAGTTCTTCTGCATGCTATTCTCCTTGAAAAGTTAATGTAGACTAACCATATTTCTAAGAGAATCAACAAGGAATAAGTTCCTATAAAGGAAATAACCAGCTACGGAATTTCTTGCTACACTAATTTTGTAGGTGAATTTTCAACCAATGAAGGATGAGGGTGAGCATATGGGAAAAATACTTGTGCTTTATGATTCCATGAGTGGCAATACCGCCAAGATGGCTGAATTGATTGCTGAGGGTGCGCGATCTATTCCCAATATGGAAATTAGGGTGATCAAAATTGATGAGGCCAAAGCAGAAGATGTGATCTGGTGTGATGGCATTGCTGTTGGAAGCCCGACTAACATGGGATTGCTTTCTTGGAAGATGAAACGCTTTTGGGATGAAACCATGGCGGGACAATGGATGAAAGTGGATGGGAAAATAGCCTGCGCATTTTCTTCCTCTGGTGGATCGGCGGGGGGCAGTGAAATGGCGTGCCAATCCATCCTAATGGTCTTGATGAATTTTGGATTTCTGGTGTTTGGCGTTACCGATTATGTAAGCAAGTTAATGACACTGCATTATGGTGCGGTTTCCGTGCGCGAACCTCGCGGTGAAGAAACCCAAGAAGCATGTAGAAGGTTGGGGAAAAGGTTGGCGGAATGGGTGGCTTGTTTTGTGGATGGCACTAAAGAGCAACATCCGCTTCATAAAAAAGATGAGCGCCTGATGCCGGGCTAACCGACCAAGATATCCCGCACCAAGTTTTGCGATTCCATAGTGTTATTGGTGGAAAGTGCGACGAAGGCATAACCCGCATCATGCTTTAAAATCACCAAGCTTCGCAAACTAATGTTGGCATCCTTGAAGCGTTTCATTAGCAAAGCCAATTCCCCTGGTTTATCTGGAACTCGCACTACCATTGCATCTTCGCTGATGGCATTAAACGGGCTAACTGTTAATGCTCTCAGTGCCTCATCGTATTTGTCCACGATCAAGGTTATGACCGCAGTTGCATCGACGCTTTCAGCTTCAATGCTTTCGATGTTAACTCCGGCAGCCCCCAATAATTCAGAGATGTCTGAAAGCAATCCGGGCCTGTCTTGATCAACAATGGTAATCTGCTTCATAAGCTTCTCCGAACCGTTGAGGGATAATTGCGGTTTTTCCGAGTGTCCTGCTTTTCGCCAGCAAGATCTTCCGCAAGCTCATCAATGTTTTCACAAGTAACATGAGGCATGGCAATCAAATGGCTGATACTGCCCTTCGAAGCTAATTGCCATTTAGAAACAAGCGTGGGGGATGGCCTGTCAAATACCACGGTGAGGGAATTTGGATGCTTCCAAGCATGGCGATTCAACGCATTGAGTTTTGTTTCAGCATAGGCTGCAACATTCATGCATGATTGGATGATTTCATGAAATCCTTCGAGGCCTATGGTACGAAATGCATACCACAAAAATAACGGAGTAAGGCCGTTTCGCGAACCCATGATGGTGGTGTCAAGGGTGCCGACGTATTCTACGCCACATGCAATTCGATCAACATATTCCTTCTTGGCCAGAACCACGCCACAAGGCAAAGGGGATCCAACCATTTTATGGCCGCTGATGGAAACACTATCGATGCCTGCATCAAAATCCCAAGCAGGTGCTTTATCAACAAAAGGAAGAATCATGCCACTAAGGGCTGCATCTGCATGAATGTAATGGCGCTTGATAGCAAGATCTTTGAGGATTTTCTGAATGCCCAGAAGATCATCACATGCACCTTTCATGGTAGAACCAATGTTGGCAAAAATAACGGGGGGAACATCGCGATGAATCTTAATGGTTTCGCGAAGGTCATCCAAATTCATGGTTCCATCGGGATTACTTTTGATCATGATGTTGCGAACATGCAAACAGCGCAAGATTTTGTTGACCGAATAATGAGAGTCTTCAGAGTAATACACCATGCAATCAGGGAACATTTCGCGGGCAAGAAAAATGCCGTATAGGTTTCCTTCGGTTCCGCCATTGGTTACATAACCCCAGGTTGATTTTTTAGGAGCGTTGGTCAGCTTCTTAAAAATTTCAATTACTTCACGCTCAAATTCATGAGTGTTGATGTGGTAATTCGTAGGAACAAACGGGTCACCAATATTATTCAAAGGCAATTTTAAAAAGTGATATAAAGCGGAATAATCAAACAGGGTGTTACAGGGATAACCAATGAAATGCTCAAGTTCCTTTTCGAGGTTTTGAGTAAGGCTATCAAGTTTTTCTTGATCTTCCCTCGAAAGTTGCTTAGGTTTGCGCATTGCAATTCCCCTTGTACTACGAAATATTTGCTACCTTCAAATTCATTGCATCTTCTGAGAAAACCGCTTCTCTATTACTATTCTATCATTGGTTACCGTTATTATGCTTCCAAGGATAAAATGTTTGGCTAATTTCTTTCCAATTCTATCCCTATTGCCCTCATATTCTTGAAAAAGCCCCTTTCATACCATTGAATCTTGGTTAAACCTGACCTAACATAGGCGCTTAAACCTTTTTTACCTTAACGGAGATGATCATGTTTTCCAGTATCTTGACGGTTGCTTTGTTGTCTTTGGGCGCAGATACCATCGAAGGAATTGGCCCCATTGGAAAAATCGAGAAAGTTCAAGGAGGCTTTGGATTCACTGAAGGGCCCGCTGTAGATAAAGCAGGCAACCTCTTCTTCTCTGACATCCCCAATGAAAAAATCCACAAGGTTGAAGATGGCAAAGTATCCGTGTTCATCGAAAAGTCGAATCATGCTAATGGCTTAATGTTTGATGGCAATGGAAGATTGGTTGCCTGCGAAATGGATGGACAAATCGTAGCTCATTCGCCCGATGGGAAAACCCGCACCGTTCTTGTTGATAAAAACATGGGTAATCGTTTCAACGCACCCAATGATCTTGTAGTTGCCAATAATGGTGGCGTTTATTTCACTGATCCTGCTTTTCGTGCACCCATGCCATTGCCCCAAGGCAAGACTGGTGTTTACTACCTTTCACCCGAAGGCAAAGTCTCGCGCTTGATTGATGATTTGCCAAATCCTAATGGCGTGATTCTTTCCCCTGATGAAAAAACACTTTATGTCATCCCTACAGGTCAGGCAGACATGATGGCTTACCCCATTGAAACCCATGGCAAGATTGGCAAAGGAAAAGTCTTTTGCTCACTCAAGCAGCCCGCGGGAAAAACCAATACGGGTGGTGATGGCCTAACGATTGATATCAAGGGTAATCTCTACATCACTTCAGGGCTTGGCATCCAGATTTTCTCAAGCACTGGCATGCATTTGGGAACAATTGCTTTTCCAGAACAACCCGCGAACTGCTGCTTTGCAGGCAAAGATATGAAAACTTTTTATGTTACTGCTCGCACTGGGCTTTATAAAGTGGAACTACCAATCGCTGGGCACCGATTTCCTGGCAAGTAATAGAGTTTCATTCTGAACTAAAAGGATTCCAGGGTGGAAGTTTTCTGCCCTGGCGTCTTTGGTTTATTTCTTTAACCAGTTGATGAAACTTCGCCCTAAGTTCGGGCGTTGTGACATCCAGCAAGTTTGATAGATCTTGATTACTAATGGGGCCGCCCCCGTTTTTAGGCGGGATGGTTTTGCCCTGCTTGCGCAAAAGGGCTTGTTGGTTTTCACGATCCTGCTTTGATTTTTCTTCTCGATCGATCCAAATATCCAACTCTATGTTCTTTTCTTTTTGATCTAAATGTAGGATTCGATCAAATTCTATTTCCACTTTTTTAAGCCCGGCTCTGGTATTGCGATCGGTAAGTTCTTTCTTTGATTCCTTATTTAGACCTTTTTCAAGATATTGGATTCGTTCTTGAGCAGAGGTTCTTTTTTCCTTGGTCCATTCCTTTGCTTTTTCTGACTGCAATGATTCCTGAAGGGTTGCAATCTCATGCAATGCAGAGCGCTGCCAATACCATTTGGTAGAGAAATAACCAAAGTAAAGGATTATCAAAAGCAAAAGGCCTGTGAGAAACCAATTTTTATATGTGGAAACAGAATTAGTTTTAGTAAGGACCATGCATTGATAATACCTTCAAAAATAAAAAGCCACGCATAACTTTTGAAACTTTTTCCTCAAGTTAAATAGTTGGCGTCTTCTATTTAATCCCAGCGTTAACAGGATAGTTGAGCACGCTTTTATGCTGTTTCCTGTTGACCAAATTATATACCATGTTAACATGTATTACATGTTTACACCCCAGCCCTAGAGATTGCTTATATGCAAATGGAAGCCATCGAAAAACATACAACCGTCGACTTGGTTGTCGAACGAATTACTCAGGTAATCAAGGAAAGAAATTTGCTTGCAGGGTATCGGCTGCCTGGGGAGCACGAACTTGTAGAGCAACTGAAAGTTAGCCGGCCTGTTTTGCGGGAAGCTTTGGCTCGCTTACAAAGCATGGGCCTCGTCGATATTCAACGAGGTAGAGGAACCTTTGTTGGAAATGCCACAAGCCTTGCAAACTGTGTAAGACTACTACAATCGGCAGTGGCTATTTCCCCCCAAGAATTAATTACATATGCCCAACTTCGATCTGCGATTGAGGTGCAGGCTGCTAGGCAGGCCGCCGAATCTGCAACCAGCGAAGATATTGATCAACTTTCCGGGTTGCTAAAAAAACTGGACGATGATGAATTGCCCTACCCTGATGCACTCGAACTGGACTTTCAGTTCCATCGAAAAATTATTGATATTGCAGGCAACCCGCTAATGAAAAATCTGATGGAAGTTATTTACGAATTTGTACTTACCCAGATGGCTCGTACTACCCCTTCGCAGCGTGAAAACGCATTTGGTCGCAAACTACACAAGGCCATCCTGAAAGCAATTCAAGATCATGATGCAGATGGTGCAGAACTCGCTATGAGTCAACACATGCAAACAATTCTTAAAAGATTGATGGTTTAAGCAATGATAAAACACACCTCAGGTTTTTTGATATGCATCCTATTTTGCACCTCTAAGGTGTTTGCGGTAGATGCCCCAACGCCAACGAAAGAGCAAGTTGCATTCTTCGAAACAAAGATACGCCCAGTTTTGGTGGATCATTGTTACAAGTGCCACTCTGCGGATTCAAAAATCATCAAGGGTGGATTGCGTGTTGATAATCGCCAAGCACTTATAAAGGGCGGTGATAGCGGCTCATCAATTATTTCTGGGGATCCAACAAAGAGCCTTTTAATCAAGGCATTGAAGTATGATGGTTTAGAAATGCCCCCCAAGGGAAGACTCTCTGATTCTGTGATCAAGGATTTTGAAACATGGATAAAAATGGGTGCGCCCGATCCTCGTAAGTTGATTGAAACTCCAATAGTGCGAACCCTTGATATTGAAGCAGGCCGTAAGCATTGGGCTTTCCAACCGATACTCGATCCCAAACCCCCGTTGGTCAAAAATGCTGCATGGCCTTTGGATCCAGTAGATCGATTTTTACTTGCAAGGTTGGAGAACGCTGGGCTTCAGCCATCGAAGGATGCGGATCGTCATACATGGTTAAGGCGTGTAAGCTTTGATCTGACTGGTTTGCCCCCAACCCCGTTGGAAATTAAAGCATTTATCGAAGATAACTCGCCTCAGGCCTGGGAAAAGGTTGTGGATCGGTTATTGGGTTCACATGCCTATGGTGAGCGATGGGCAAGGCATTGGTTAGATCTTACCGGTTACGCAGACATGATGGGAACATCGAACAATGTCTATGCAGAACATGCATGGCGTTACCGTGATTATTTGATTGCAGCTTACAACAAAGACAAGCCGTTTGATCGGTTTGTCAAAGAACAGATTGCAGGTGATTTGATTCCTGCAAACAATCCTGAAGAGCGGGCGGAAAATCTGACTGCGACGGGTTTCTTGATGGTGGGGGATGTCGAAATTGTCGAACCAGACAAGGCAAAGCTTGAGGCCGACTATTTAGATACCCAGATCAGTAAGATTGGAACAGCATTTTTGGGGATGACTCTTGGATGTGTCCGATGCCATGATCACAAGTTTGATCCAATAGGTTTGCAAGATTACTACGGAATCGCAGGAATGCTTCGTAGTTCTCCATCAACGCACAAGACAGCATTTGGCGTTTGGAGCAGTCTGAACACAACGGATCTTCCTGAAACCCCTGAGCAATTGAAAGCTCGTCAAAAGCTGGAGTCGAAAACAAATGAAAATATAACTACATGGAAGGCTGAGAAATCAAGCCTTGAGATGCAGCAAAAGACTGTGACCAACGAGATTGCGCAATTAGATAAAGCGGCTTCGCCTGATAAAAAAGCGGATGCACCAACTGCTGCTAAAAGAGAAGCGTTAGTCAAAAAACGGGATGAGCTTAATGAAAGCATCCGGAAAATCGGGGGCACTATAAGCCATGCAGAGTTCTTCCGCTCCAAGGCGCCTAAGGCCTTTGCCTTGAAGGATGGCGACAGCATTGCTGATATGCCTGTCTACATTCGGGGCAATCCTTATGCACCGGGGGTCGTAATGCCTCGAGGTGCTATTCGTGTTGTTTCCCGAGATAAATTTCCCACAATTCCCCAAGGGCAAAGTGGCAGGCTTCAGCTTGCTGATTGGCTGGCCGATGCAGGCAATCCGCTAACCGCTAGGGTTGCAGTTAATCGAATCTGGCAGAAGCTTTTTGGTGAAGGGATTGTAAGCAGCGTTGATTACTTTGGCACCCGCGGGGAAACGCCATCGCATCCAGAACTGCTCGATCATCTTGCAAGTCGTTTCATGAATCAAGGTTGGTCCCAGAAGCGGTTGATGCGTGATTTGGTTCTCAGTCATGCTTATCGAATGGCAAGTTCGAATAATCAGGAGTCCATGAAGATCGACCCTGAAAACAAACTGGTCTGGAGAATGAACCGTCAGCGGCTAGATGCGGAAGCAATAAGGGATGGCCTTCTTCATATAAGTGGAGAATTAATTCAAAGCGAGGGCGGGCCTGCGCTTGTGCTGGAAGAGCCCGAAAATTGTGGATCACTTTCGCTGAAGGGAGTCAACCCGCCTAACTACACCCATCGCAAGCCCCGCCCTAGTGAGGAATTCCAAAGGACTATTTATCTACCGGTTATGCGTACGAACTTTGGGACTCATGATCGTATCCGGTCCTATTTTGATTTCGTGAACCCCGCACAGATTGCAGGCCAACGAAACCAGACTGTCGTACCTACTCAATCGCTGTTTGTAATGAACAACGATCTTTTTCAAAAGCGTGCAAGATTACTTGCTACCCGGGTACTCGCCGAAGCTCCCGATACCGAAGCTCGCTTGAATTATCTTTGGCTGACAGTCTTCAACCGACCCATCACGAATTCAGAATATCTGGAAGCTGCAGAATTCCTCGGAAGATTACCTTCGTCTTTGAATGCAAAGGATTCCAAAGCCCTCGATCTGACTCTTTGGCAGGAGCTAAGTCATTCGTTGCTCGCTTCCAATGAATTTATCTTTCGATTTTAAAAGGGAATTATGACCATGTTGCAAAAGCCTTTCTTCAATCGCCGTCAGATGCTGCAAAACCTTTCTTGTGGTTTTGGTTCACTGGCGCTCGCAGATATTGCAAACGCAATGAATCAAACATCCGGGGAGCAACTTCCCCTCATGGCCGCAAAAGCCAAAAGGGTGATTTTTCTGTTCATGGCAGGTGGCCCCTCACAGCATGATTTGTTCGACCCCAAGGAATATATTCGCAAGAAGCATGGTCAGTCAATTGATTCACCTCTTCGAAAAGAAGTGACACAAGTCGGAACAGAAAAATTCCTAGCACTCGGAAACGCAGTGCCTGTCAAACCAAGAGGCAATTCAGGTATCATGATTTCTGATCTGATGCCACAGTTAGCTACCGTTGCGGATGAAATCTGTCTTTTACGAGGCATGAATGCGGACAATCCCCAGCATGCCAGCGCCACCAATCAGTTTCATACTGGCATGTTCACCGAGGTTCGCCCCTCCATGGGTTCTTGGATCAGTTATGGGTTGGGTACCGAAAACCAGAATCTGCCTAGCTTTGTCAGCATTCATGCGCCCGGCTTAAGAACTTATGGTTCGGGATTTCTTCCCGCCGCTCATCAGGGCACACCACTTACGGTTCCTCTTAATGATAAAGTTCTACCTATTGAAAATCTGCGTAATGCCTCTGAAAGCGAGGCAACCCAACGCCAACGAATGGACCTGACTAAAAAGCTGAACCGCCGTTTACTTGATGATCTTCATGGCGATGCCAACATGGAAGGAATGATCCAGAACATGGAGCTTGCATTCCGAATGCAAATCACCACGCCTCAATTAGTGGATCTATCCAAGGAAACCAAGTCCACGCTTGATCTTTACGGGGTTGGTGGCAAAGACTCGGATAAGCATGGTCGGGCCTGTCTGCTGGCTAGAAAGCTGAGCGAATCGGGAGTGCGCTTTGTTCAGGTAACCATGGATGGCTGGGATCATCATGGCGATATTCAAGGCAACCTGCCAAGGTTATGCCAGCAAACTGATCGGCCTATCGCCGGATTGCTCAAAGATTTAAAACAGCGCGGCCTTCTTGAAGATACCCTCGTTCTGTGGTCCGGTGAATTCGGGCGAACCCCTTGGAGCCAAGATCTTAGCGGCACCGCGCCCATCGATAAGCATGGCCGCGAACACCAACCCGAAAGCTTCTGTACTTGGATGGCGGGAGGTGGAGTGAAAGCAGGCTTCACTTATGGCGAAACCGATGAAATGGGCTACCGTGTGGTAAATGGAAAAATCCACATCCACGATCTGCACGCCACCATCCTGCATCTTCTTGGGCTAGACCATACCAAGTTAACGTGGCGCCATATTGGCCGCGATTACCGCCTGACCGATGTTCATGGTGAAGTGGTAAAAGAGATCCTCGCTTAGGGCATACCTATAATAATAAAGGGATACATTCCTTTTTGATGGTAGTATGATTGTCAGTCCACGCCTTAGGTTGCAAAGAATCCGACTCACAGGATTCAGATAGACATGAATAAAAGCAGGTACGCATAAAACCATGATTAGACTGAATTTCACCCTCGTACTTTTTGCCGCCCTGCTGCTCGTGCCACTCGCCAGCTTGCATGCCGTAGAGCCGTCGAGCACCCGTGAGTTCCCAATTTCATTCGTAAAAAAACATTGCGCTGACTGCCATGATGCTAGTACCTCGAAGGGAAACTTTCGGGCAGATTTGCTCACCAAGGATCTTGGGGATCAGAAGAACATCAAAGCTTGGAGCCGGGTACTGGCACGCGTGCAAAGCGCTGAGATGCCCCCACCAAAGAAAACTCAACGCCCCACGGAAGCAGAAATCAACACGGCTCTCATAGCATTAAAGACTGCTTTTCATGAAGATGCACTTGCAAGGCATAGTGAGTCAGGCAGGGTTCGTTTGCGCCGTCTTAACCGGCTAGAATATGAAAACACTGTCCGCGACCTGCTCAGCATCGATACGCCATTAAGAGATCTACTACCGGAAGACGATTTACGCGATGGGTTCAACAACCAGACAGCAGCCCTTAGCATTTCACCTGTGCACATCCAGCAATACATGGCAGCAGCGGATCGTGCTCTAGAGGCAGCCAGTGTTCGCCAAGCACGCCCAGAAACAAAAACACACAAGTTTTCTTACACACACGATGCTGAAAAATCATTCCATGGCCATCCTCATAACAAACTGCAGTGCAACCTTAGGGGCGATGATCTGCATTTCTTTCTCGACACTCATATTGAAGTGCCTGCTTACCTGCGCCAGTTCGAGACAATTACACGAGAGAACCCAGGCAGGTATCGCATCCGCATCACAACAGAAGCACGCGATACGACGAATGGCGAGGATCTTATTTTTAGCGTCTGGCTAGCCGCAGGTGGTAAGAGGCGTGAATTACTCGGTCACTTCGATGCGCAACATCGCAAAGAAACAGTCGTAGAGTTGACCCGCCCCTTTGAGATTGGTGAGACAATTATTATCGCGCCCTATCGCATGGCCAAGGTGCGGATCGACTCAGGTTACAGCGTTTATTTGCCCGACAAGCAGGATAAGATTCCCAAAGGCTGGCATGCTATCAGTAATCCGAATCCACCCATTCCTACAGTGGGGCCTGGGATTGTGGTGAAGCCCGTTGAGATTATCGGGCCGCTGTACGAGCATTGGCCTCCACAGGGGCATCGTTTGCTTTATGGCGATGAAGCTGAATTAATCTCTGTAGCAGATATTGCAAAAACTATGAGGGTGCCCGATACGATTCTGCGCCCAGTGAGGGGCAATCGTCAAGTCAAGGATCCATTAACGATTAGGTTGCCTAAGGATAAAACAGAGGCAGCTATTCGCGATACGCTTACCCGCTTCATCAGCCGTGCTTTCCGAAGGCCAAGTACCGCCAGTGAAGTCGAGCTTTACCAGTCGATGGTTCGTGACCGACTAAGCAAAGGCGAGTGTTTCGAAGTTGCGCTGAATGCCGCACACCGCGCAGTGCTTTGTTCACCCGATTTTCTGTTTATCGTTGAACATGCTTATGAATTGAACAGCCATGAGCTTGCAGCAAGGCTCTCGTATTTTCTTTGGCGAACTGCGCCAGATGAAGAGTTGCGCAAGCTTGCGGACAAGGGCGATTTGATAAGACCAGAAGTGCTGAGGAAAGAAACTGCCCGCTTGATCGCATCGCCACGCATTGAAGGTTTTGTCCGAGATTTTCTTGCTCAGTGGCTCAATCTGCGGGAGATCAATGCGACCACGCCAGACCGTGATCTGTTCCCTGAGTATTTCGAAAGCATCCATGATGGAAGACAGGATGTTTTTCTGCATGACTCGATCGTGGGAGAAACGCAATCGTATTTCCGCGATCTTCTAGACCGAAATCTTGGCGCTGCGATGTTAGTTTCTGCACCTCATGCATACCTGAATCAACGCCTTGCCGAGCACTACGACCTGCCACTAGTAAAGGGTGCTGGATTACGGAGAGTGGATTTGCCCGCTGACAGTTTGCGTGGCGGATTGCTCACGCAGGCAAGCATTTTGAAAGTGACATCTAATGGTGCAAATACATCACCGGTGCTGCGCGGTGCATGGCTGCTTGAGCGAATTGTTGGCACACCCGCACCACCGCCGCCTCCGAACGCTGGATCGATCGAGCCCGATACCCGAGGCGCGACCAATATCCGCGAGCAACTTTCTAAGCACCAGTCTGTAGCGAGCTGCGCAGGTTGCCATCAGAAAATTGATCCGCCTGGTTTCGTGCTCGAAGCCTTCGATCCCATCGGCCGCTATCGCGATTACTATCGCACTACCGAGAGTGGTGAAAAACTCAAAAATGCACGCGTCTTTTATGGTGGTGATTACGGCAGCGTCAAATACCTTAAAGGCGCCATGGTAGACACCAAGAGCCAGCTTCCCGATGGTAGGGAAATCGCAGATGTTCGCGCCTACAAAGCGACTCTTGCCTCTAGGCCCGAACTACTTGCCCGCAGTCTCGTCCGTAAGCTTGCCACCTTCGCAACGGGTGTGAGTGTGGAGGCTGAAGATGAGATCGTTGTCGATGCGATTTTGGAAAAATCTAAGTCATCCGGGTACGGTCTACAAACACTGATCCACGAAGTCATACAGAGCGAGTTGATCACTCGGAAATAATATGAATTTCACAATGAGCAATCACTTACCGAATAGGGAAAACAAATGAAACCATTACCACGCCGCCTCTTTCTGAAAAACGCAGGCATCGCCATCGGTTTGCCGATGCTGGACTCGATGTTACCCTTGCGATT
>CAJCCR010000226.1 GCA_903960945.1 uncultured Planctomycetaceae bacterium | reverse complement strand
TCGATGCCTCGATTGCTTGCGCCATCGATTTCTAGCACATCGACATCTTCACCTGTTGCGATTGCAGTGCAGATCGAGCAGACTCCGCAAGGAGTAACGGAGGAACCTTTTTCGCAATTCAGGGCCTTGGCGAGAATTCGGGCTGCAGATGTTTTTCCCACCCCCCGAGCGCCCGTGAATAAATATGCATGGGCCACACGATTGTGCTTGATTGCGTTTGTAAGAACTTGAGAAATTGCTTCTTGGCCAATGAGATCGCTAAAACCGCCCGGGCGATATCTTCGAGCCAAAACAGTGTAGCCTTCCGGAGGCGTGGTGCTTGTGGCCTGGTTTTTTGGAGCAGCTTTGGCCATGGATCGATTTATAGAAATAAGTTAGGGAAAAGTAAGGCGCAGCGTGGCGCCGAGAGAGGCGAATCCACTGCACAAGGGTACGCTGCGTATGGCTGCACCTTCCGGCCTGACCAGGTTAACAACTTCCCTTTGCGTGGGGCCCCTCCCAGCGCCTCGCTGCGGCTAATTAAACCGCGCCCGCTGGTGCGGACATGTTTCTATCTTATCGGCCCGCAACCGTATTGACACTATTTCTCGTTTGAATTGTTATTTTCTTTATAGTTATAGGCTTTTCAGGCTTGCGACTTCCTTCATCATTTTCAGCTTTTAAGGGCATAGCGTAGATTTTCTTGGCAACTTCTATCCCTTTGGTGATTTTGCCAATTGCGCTGTAGTTTTCGTCCATGAATGGGGCTTTATCCAGATTAATGTAAAACCTGCAGGCAGAGGTTTCTGGATCTAATTCGTAAAAGGAGCCGACGGTGCCAGCTTCGTGCTTGGTTTCAGGGCTGAATTCAGGCTTTAGCCAATATCCAATACTGCCATAGCCTACCTCGCCTGTTCCCAAAGGGCAACCTGCGCGTAGTTGTTCCAGTTTTACCACGGGTTCTTCTGATTCTTCGAGATGAACTTCTTCAAAGAATAGCCCATCGTAATAACCAACCTTAGCAAGAGCGATGAAGTTTCGAACATGATTTGGCGCCTGAGTTGGGGAAAGTTCCATCTCGATATCGCCTTGATCAGTGCTAATAATTGCAGTGTAATCGATCAAATTCCCAGCTTTGTCTTTAAATCGAATCTCATCCCAGCATGCTTGTACTGCTTCATAAAGTTTGTAAACAGATTTCTTGGTCACAGTTACATCGGGTGGCCTGTTACAGTATTCGGGTGGGTTATCGCCTATGCAAACGGCTTTTAAGAATGGCTGGTGCAGCAAATCCTCTGCGGCTTCTTCTTGCTTGTTATTTTGGTTGGAAGTCGTGATTGCTTTTACTTCAGCGGGTTCTGCTTTGGCGATAGGTTCTGAGGGGGATTTTTTGCCACACCCTGTAAGTACCGATCCTACTATGATTGCAGAGCCTAAAACCTTGTAAACTGTGTTCTTAGCCATGATATTCTTGCTCAATGGAGCACCCCTAAATGACAATAGTCCATCCTTCTCGAATCCCATACCCAAGAATTTTAGTTTGGTCAATACTTGCTGTAAGTTATGGCTGCTATAATGCTTAATGAATGGTATCTCAAAATAATGCCCATTAAGTCATTGAAAAGGGTTTTTTCAATGGTAATATAGGCAATATGGTTTTTTCTGTTAAATTCGCTTTTATAATATTTGATGCTCAAATACCTTTCCCAACTTCTGATTCTTTGTTGCTTGCTAGGGCAAGTGGTGAATGTATTTGGCTTACCCTTGGCGTTTACTTCAAATCCAGATTCCCTAGTTTCATTGCAGTTTAAAGGGTGTTGCACTTCTAACGCCAAAATTTCTTGCTGTGGTAATGATTGCAAATGTTGTTCTTCGAATGATTTGCCCCCGGATGATTTTGCCTTGATGCAGGAAAAACCCGTGGGGCAGGGTGTTCAAATTCTTTGGTTGAATCCCGTTTCCACTAACAAGTGCAAAGGCACGAATCTGATAAGTCAATTTGGTGTTGAAATGGCGATTCAAGAAATAGGTTCAATTGATTTGATTCTCGCCTCTGA